>JAZDKG010000208.1:0-12468 GCA_043803205.1 Planctomycetota bacterium | reverse complement strand
CCCGACGCACAAGCGCGATCCGACAATACGCCACCGTCACGTCCCGCAGCGCCATGACGAGGGGCACGGCGGGCAGCGCAAGCCCCCGCCTCGCCAGCGTCCAGAAAACGATGAGACGCGAGACGCTGTCCGCATAAGGATCAAGCATCGCCCCCGTCTCGCTCACCACGCGCCACCGGCGGTCGAGCGTCCCGTCGAGAAGATCGTTGAGCTCGAGAAGGAGAAGCAGCCCTAAACATACTAAAGCGGCGGGGGACTCCGGCCCGGGGAAAAGAAGAAAGACGACACAGAACGCCCCTGCTAAAGGCACCCGCGCAACGGTAAGCGCGAGCACAACGTTGAAACGGCGACGTTCGACGGCGTCTTTCATCCGTGAGACTCCCGACTGTCCCGACCCCCTTTTCCCCTGATTCTCGGAGGCTCCGTCGTGTCCTCTTTCTTCCGAAGTTTAGCCGCCGTGGCGGGGAAAAATCCGCCGTACGGTTCACCGTGAACGTTCACCGTGAACGGCGGACCTGACTCCCTTCAGCGTGAACCCCGCTCGCTGCGTGGCGGGCGCCCCTGCGTTGATCCGACTTGCTTCCGCAGGGCAGCGGCAGCTTTGCCTGGGAATGAGACGTCCTCAGCGTAGCCTATCCTTCACCGGCGGCGGTCAGCCGTCCGGTCCAAGCCATCGTTCGGCGATCTACCGTGTTTTCTCCAATTGAATCAGAGTTGTTCTTGACGTGCAGTCCCAGTGAACAAACCCCTTGTCGAAGGAACCAAATAGAGGTACGCAAAAGCAAAGAGCAGGCCAATCTTGACGAGGACGAAAAAGAAGAACTTGGGCCCCAGACGGAAGCTCATGCTGCCACGAAGGCAATCCAGCACGAGACTGAGGTCCACGGTAAGAATCCAAAGAAGGAAACAGACGGAGAAAAGACCATAGATTACCGCGCCGATGCGCCAGGCAAGCTTTCTTTTTTGGATGATTCTGATAGCCAGGTGAACAAGCCCGATGGCAACGAGACAAAAGAGGGATTGTCCCTGCCAATGTTGAAGGGCTGGGCCTAAGAAGAAAGAAGAGAGTGCAAGGATTGCCAGCGTCAACAGTACTACACATGCTGGAACGAGGAATCTTGCACGACGTATCTGACTCATTTTTCACTCCTTTCCCTATCGCCTAACGTCGCGCAGGCTGGCGTCAGTCTGACCCGCTCTCTTGCCCCCGGATCATCAGCCCGCTCGCCTTGGCGCACCACACCCAGGAGCTGCTGAACACCGGCTATGTCCCGGACCTCGTCGGGAGTTGCCCGCCGCAGGCACACCACCCGCGCGCGCATGACCCAGATCCTGAATCTCTTGCTCCTCGCTCCGCATATCCCGGAGCAGATTCCCTTACCGCCGCCAACCATCGAGGGCCGAGACGTCCTTCGCAGGGCAGCGGGAGCCTTGCCGGGGAATGAGACGTCCTCAGCGTAACGACCGGCGTCAGCCGCGCCCGCTTGCGGGCGTCGGCTGCACGCCGTGGGTTGGGCGCGGGTATGACCATGCGTGCTACAGCTTCCACGAGAGCCATCGCCTCCGCCAGAGCTTCGCGCGGTCTTCCACCTTTGGCCCGACGTATAGCGAGGGGAACGTGTTCTTGCGCATTCCGCCAGCAATGCGCTTGTTCTGGAATCGTTCGCTTTTCCTCACTTCGAGGCGAGCTTGGCGCCCCGAGAGCATGAAGCCCTCAAACTTGTTCTCGGCCTGGAGCCAACGCAGTAACACATACCAGTCCCGCGCCCCCGCCCGGATCTTCTTACTAGGCGGCATGGGGAAAAAGGTCCTCCGTTTGAGCGACGTCTTCACCTGAATGTTGGCGTGTCTTGTTCCGTCGGGTCTGGCTACCAGCACATCGTAGGCGGCGATGTTGCGCGTTGTCGGGAGTGCGACAAGTCCACGCCGCGACAGCTCAGACACTACGTGGTGCACACCCGAGATCCCAACAAGCGCTGGTGAAAGGCCACTCATGCGGATTCTCAGTTAAGCGCCTAACCAATGATTAAGCCGATGCCCCTAACACCCCAAACCCGCTTTGGAGTGCCGTATGAGACGTCCGCGAATGCGGGGGCGGTTCCCGTTCAACTTGCGACAGGTCGGAAAACGGCAACCGGACGAGAACTACCGCACCTGCTGCGGGTGTGACCATGCCTCATCCTCCTCGGGCAATTCGCAATCTGCGTTCCACGTCCCGCCGGTTCATCCAATCTGCACCTTTTCCTGGATGGCGTCTTTGGGCAGTCCGCGAACGATGTCCGCCCTGCGGTCTTCCAGAATCAATTCGATAGCTTGCCGCAGACTGTTCTTGGCTTCCTCGATCGTCTCGCCCTGTCCGTTGGCCCCAGGAATCTCGGGGCAAATGGCCCAGTAGCCGCCCGCGGGTGCGGCTTCAATAATTGCGCTGAATTCTGCTTTCATTGAATCACCTTTCCTTTCCCTCTCCGGTTCAGCTCCCTTCAAAAGCATCTTGCCTCACCCGACGAGCAAGCTCCATCTCTCTGCTCCCATGCGGCTGATGCGATTGAGTGCTTCAGCCGATCCCCACATCATTCTAAAGGACAGTCGCGCGACGTCAACAGCGACTCAAGGCAATCAGCCGCCCCTTCCATCGACCTCTGTGCGTCCCCGCCGCCGCGCAATAAGCTTTCTTGCCTCTAGCTTTTCTTGCGGGAGAGAGATCGCTTGGAGCTTCGCTTTCGGACACGCGCGAGAATCTCGCGGTACCGGGCTAAGCTCACCGTGGGAGGCACGCTGTGGTCGCTGTGGTAGATGTAGCCTCCCCCCTTCGCGGCGACGGGGATGGCCCGGTCGATCTCGGCGTTCGACTTTTCCACGTCGTGCATATTCCGCGCGCTGACGCCTCCGAAGAAGGTCAGCGCCTTCCCGTAGCGCCTCTTGAGGTCCACCAAGTCCATCCCGCTCCCCGTGTCGATGGGGTTGAGCGCCTCTATCCCCACCTCGACGAGATCGTCGAGGATTGCGTGGATCCCGCCGTCGGAATGGAGAAAGCGCGAGAGGCCTTCCGCGCGCGCAAGGTCGCAGATCCTCGCGTAGCAGGGCTTGATGAACTCCCGGAACGCTTCGGGGGAAAAAAGGGTGCCGTGCGTGGTGCCGAGGTCCTCGATGAGAAAGACGCCGTCCGGACGGATCCCGGCCTCAAGCCCCCGGCGCAGGACCGCGCACACGAGATCGGTGTACGAGTTAAACATGTCGGCGACCCAGTCGCCCTCCTGGAGAAGGTCCATGCAGGTCTCGACGTACCCGTGATGACGCCAGGTTGCTTCGAAGGGGCCGTAAAAACCCAGAAGCATGAACCGCCCGGTCTCCCTCAAGCCCCTGTACTCGTCGGCCGCGCCCTCCCAGGACGGATACGTCATGAAGGGGGCAAAGTACCCGGTGCTCGATATGCGCGCGGTGCCGTCCACGTCGACGACGAGGCGTCCCTTGATCCGCTCCCAGTCCTGCTTCGTCTTCGTCGCGTGATCGAAGTAGTGCAGCGCCCCGCTCTTCTTCTTCCACACGACGGCCGAGTAGCCTGACTTGGAGACGTAGGTGCGCTGCTCCTCGGTTTCCTCGATGAGCCTTTCCGGCAGGCGCGGCGAGGCGTCCAGCGACAGGTTCTCGAAGTCGAAGTCGAAGTAGTCCGTTTCGCGGACGTCCGCCGGCATCCCCTCGGCGAGGAAGCGCGCCCTCGTGTCCACGAAGAAGGCGTCATCGCAGGGGGCGTGGTCGGGCTCCTCGTGGGCGAGCGCCGTCCGCACGCGGTCAAGAGGCGTCAAAGGCATGGACGGTGGTCCTCGCTCTTGGATGACGGGACGGCAAAGGCGCGATTATGGCGAATGCGGGGAAGGAAAACAATGGTGTTTCGAGCTCGAAAATGACGGGCGCGGGCCAAGCCCGCACGCGGGCTCGCCGGATCGAAACAGGCTGCGCGGGGCTGCGATCATGTATGGCAAGCCGAAAAGGGTGCTACGGGGTCGAAGGGGCGGAGGCCGGTGAGCTTCCTGCCCCTTCCTTGTTCTCGCGCGCAGGCTCGTTGACCGACCAGACGCCCGGGATGACGTGCTCGCAGGAGGGGCATTTCCCGTCGCGGATGAGGTTCTCAAGAATCTGGAAACCCGCGCGGCGGATGAGGAGCGCGTGACACTGCGGGCAGTACGTGTTGTTCAAGGGATGGCCCGGGACGTTGCCGATGTAGACGTATTGCAGGCCGACTTCTTGCGCGACCTCGGCGGCGCGCTCCAGCGCGGAGACGGGCGTGGCCGTCAGATGCGTCATGCGGTACTGGGGGAAGAAGCGCGTGAAGTGGATGGGATGCTCGACCCCGAGGTTGTCCTTGATCCATTGACACATCTTGCGGATGGTCTCCGGGTCGTCGTTGTAGGTCGGCACGACGAGGTTGATGATCTCGAGGTGCTTCCCGGACTGGTGGATGGTCTTGAGGGTCTCAAGGACCGGGCCCAGCCTCCCCCCGGTGACCTCCTCATAGAACTCCTCCGTGAACCCCTTGAGGTCGATCCGGATGGCGTCGACCACCGTGAGGAGCTGGCGGAGAGGCGCGGGATTGATGAAGCCGTTGGAGACGACCGCCGTCTTGATCCCGGCCTCGTGGGCGAGCTTGGCCGTGTCGTACATGTACTCGTAAAAGCTGGTGGGCTCGGAGAACGTGAAGCAGATGATGGGGATGCTCTCCTTCCTTGCCTGCGCGACGAGCACGTCCGGCGGCGTCTCGCGGTAATCCACCTCCTCAACCGTTCGTTGCGAGATCTGCCAGTTCTGGCAGTACTTGCAGTGGAGGTTGCACCCCACGGTGGCCGTGCACAGGCGCCAGTTCCCGGGAAGGAAGTGGTAGAAGGGCGCCTTTTCGATGGGTTCGACGGTGACGGTGCACGGCTTGCCGTAGACGACCGAATACAGCGTCCCATCCCTGTTCTCGCGGTTTCGACATGCGCCTCGCTGCCCTTGGGCGATCACGCAGCGGCGGGGACACAGCCCGCACTCCACGCGACCGTCCGGCAATTTCTCGTAGAACATGGCTTCGTGCGCGGGAACGGCGCTCTCGCTAGAGAAAGCGATCCGCAGCGCGAACGCCGATACGAGGAGCGCTAGGCCGATGAGAAGGATGCGTCTCTTGTTCATTTCTCCGCCCTTCATTTTTCTTGCAAGACCTGGGTGGTGTAGACGAAGAAGCGCGCGTCGCCTGCTCGCCAGGCGTCGGCCGACAAGCCCGCCTTGCGAGAAAGAGCAGCAAGCGTCTCCTCGCGCGTCCAGTGTTGCTCGATCGGCACGTGCGGCAGGAATGTGGCCGAGCGCTCGCCACGCTGCATGACGATCCCATGTTTGCCGGGCTCGTAGAGCGCGGGACTCTCGATCGGGATCAGGGGCGACAGGTATACCGAGATCTCCATGCGGACCTGCCGGAGTTCCCCGGCCGCTAGAGGCGGGAAGCGTGGATCGCCGCACGCCGCCGCCACGGCCATCTTCTGGACGGTGCGGCAGAGGCAGTCATCGGACGAATGGCATCCGATGCATCCCCGGAGCGTCTCCCCCTTGTAGAGGGTCACAAAGACGCCGCGCTTCTCCCTCAGCGCCGGGTAGTCGTCCGGATTGGCCCGCGGGATCTCACCCGTGGCCAAATACCTCTTGATGGCGTCCCGGGCGAGCGTGAAGAGCGCTCTGCCCGCCTCCTCGTCAAGGGGCTTCCACGCGGAAGCGTCCGACGCCGGTTGACTCGTTGCGCCGGCCTCCAGAAGGGCGATTGCCGCGTAGCCGACAACGCGCGACTTGTCCCCCGCCGTGTCCCCCGAGTTGGCGTACTTGAGGAGACGCGCGTGGAGGGGCCCGCCCTGTGACAGGGCGAGCATCGTCGTGACGACGGCGGCGGCGCCGCAGAGCTGGTACTCGTCGTTCAGCGCTCCCTGGTGGAGCTTGGCGCCGTCGCATGTCAGGATCGCGTCCACGGTCTTGCCGTCGAGCTCCTTCGCCTTGTCGTAGGGGAAGTAGTGGGAAAGGTCGGTCGAGGCGATGAGGAGGGTCTTCCTGTCCGCTGTGCACTCGACGATCTTCGCGGCGACCTCGGAGCACGTCGCGAAGGCGCCGTCCCCGATCACGATGGGGAGGATCTTGAAGTTCTTGAGCGCGGTCTGAAGGAACGGGAGCTGGACCTCGAGGGAATGCTCCGGCCGGTGGGCCTCGGGGACGAATCGCAGGAGCCGGCTCGACGCGATCAAACGCCGCGCGAGATCCGCATCCACGGGGACTTCGCCTAACGGCGTTCTGTAGGCGGCGTACGCCCCGACCGATGCACCGGGAAAGCGCGCGTAATGGGAGCAGCCGATGATCACGACGGTGTCGTATCGCTGTCCTTCGATCTCTCGGTACGCCCACGCCGCGACCGGGCCGGAGTAGACGTAGCCGGCATGGGGGGCGACGAGACCGACGAGCTTCCCGTCGAGCTCCGTCGGCTGGGCCCGGTCGAGGAACGAGCGGACCATGTCGCCGAGCTCCCGGGTGTCGGCGGGATAGAAGGCGCCGGCCACGGCCGGAGGACGGATATCCTCGGCGGCATTCACGACGGGTGAGAGAAAACGCAGCGCCAGGCACAAGGAACACGCGGCCGCAAAGCCCGATCCTCTTGACATGGGTGCCTCCCGTTCACATGAGAAACCGGCGGAGCTCGTCATCCTCGAAACGCCGTGAGCGCGATGAGGTTAACTCCCAGAAGGGCGAGCGCCGCGCCCCCCAGGCGTTCAAACAGCAGTTGCGCCCGCTCCCCTTTGAGGAAACGCTGCGGGACGACGCCGACCAGCACCGCGAGGGGAACGATCGGGGAGACCGTCTTGCCCAGGGCGAAGGCGAGCCCCAAGAGCATTCCTCCCGCAAGGCCGTCCGCCCGCCCGGCGATGAGGGCGAGGACGCCCACAAAAGGCGCGCAAGGCAGAAACCCGAGGGCGACGCCCAGCAACGCCGGCGCCTTCAATCTATCCCGCGCGAACGCGGACTGCAACCGGGCGCAGAGCGACCGCCCGGGGGAGCGACCGGCCATGGTGATGATGCCGAGGACGCAGGCAACGACGCCCGCTCCGTAGAAAAAGACATGGGAATGGTTCGAGAGGAGTTGGGTTGCGATCCGTCCGGCGGCGGCGACCGCTCCCGCTAGGAGAACGATCACGGCGAGGCGCGTCGCGCTGAAGACCGCGACGGCGGCGAGGCCTTCCTTCCACCCCCGGCAGGCGGTCGCCACGAAGGGCAGAAGCATGGGATCGCAGGAAAGGGCGCAGGGCCCGAAGGAGAAGACGATCCCCAGCAGAAATAGTTCAATCCAGGCGCTCATGGATCGTGATTGTCACAAGAGTCCCGACCGGGGGGAAGAGGTGCGTAGCAAGCTCATATCCTTCCTTGCCGCCGCTCGTGGCTGAGAGCTTCTCGAAGCTCTCGCGTTCGCGGTCGTAGAGAGGACACGTATCGCAGAGGCCCTCGTCGGTTGGGGAGAGGACGAGCGGATCGAACTCGGGGGAGCCGAAGAAGACGAGCTCGCGGGGGGAAATCGAATCGCCGTCGTTGACGAGGCGGCGCGCGTCGGCGGAACTGTTGTCCCAACTCAGGAGGATATCGACGGAGGGACGGCGGCCCGAGGGGGGCGCCTCGCCCGTCCAGAGGAAATCCCAGAGCTCCCAATCGAGGGCGGCAAGCGCCGCCTGCAGGTCCGCGAGTCGCACGTCGGAGACGATCGCGGACTCGTCCTCGACCCAGCGGTAGCCGCGGGCGCTCGCGAGAAAGAGCACGCGCCCGGACGCCTTCCTCACCCGCGCCTCAAATCGGACCGTGCGGCGGCCGGAGTCCAGTTCGACGCCTCCGATGTCGATGGTCTCCGCTCCCGGACGGCGCGCGGGCTGGGTCTGAGTCGGCGCAGGCCGCCCGACGCGGCGCGACCGCTGCGCGTGGTAGACGACGACCAGCGCCGTCCCCCCGATGAACACCGTCCAGACGAGCAGCGTGTGGAGGAGGGGGTGTCTCATGAGAGCGTCCTCAAGGACGCGCCGACGGCCCCCGCGCTCAAGGCCTTGAAGACGATGACGGCGAGACATGCGCCCCAGAGACCCGCTAGGGGCACGAGGAGCACTCCGCCCAACATCCCTCCGAGCCAGCCTCCGAGGAGATCACATCCGTAAAGGAGGCCGGCGGCGTGCGGGACGTCGCCGCGGGAGCGAAGGTAGATTCGGTTCGCCAGCGGGAACTCTGCGCCCACGAGGAACCCCGATGCCGCCGAGAGCGCGAGGTACGTGAACTGCAGGAACGGCGAGACCGCGTGCCCGGCTCCCTTGAGGAGCAGGACCGCCATGGGCAGGACGGCGCAGGAGACCGCTACGAGCGCCTCGAGGATGAGCAGGAGAAGCGCCGGACGGCGCAGCCGCGGGAGCAGTCTCACGACGAGGGCGCCCCCCGCCGCCGCCCCCACCATGAACGCGGTGATGAGAAGCACGATGCTGTGGTAGACGTAACCGTAGATGACCTGATAGGAGAAGACGAGGACAAGCTGAAGGACCATGGCGGCGAAGCCGGTGGAGAGGATCGCCGCGGCGAGGCTCAAGCGCGCCGCCCCGCGGGGAGCCGCCCTCCGGACGACCAGGAACGCCGCGAAGGCCGCCCCCGCAAGGATCAGGAACCAGCGGGGTTCGACCGCGGAAAGCCTTGCGAGAAGGCGCTGCAAGCCGGGGGTGAAGAGGGCGTTCCAGTGCCCCAGGCCGTAAAAGACGGTGACGGGGTGGAGGTCCGTCGCGCCCCGGGCGTCGACGCCCCGCAGGGAGGAGAAATACTGCGCCTGCCAGCGCGGATCGAGGAGGTAGCGGACCTGCGCGCTGACGAGATACCTCGTGGGGACCGACCGCTCCTCCAAACGCCTGATGAGTTCGTCGGCGTCGAGTGACAGGAGGGCCGGATCGTTTGACGCTAGGTAGAAATTGGTGTAGCCCGGGATGACCCGCACGGCGTGGAAGACGTCGCGGAGGCCCTTGAGGACGGAGAGGTTGGCTTTGGCGAGGTTCGGCTCGAGGTACGTCATGGAGCCCGGGAGAGCGAAGGCGAACACGCCGCCCGGGGAGAGCTTGTCGCGCACCATGCCGAAAAAGTCGGTCGTGAAGAAGCGACCGGTCTGGAGCTCCGTGGGGAGCGAGAGGCCCAGAAGGATGACGTCGTACGGGCGTTGCGCCTCTCTCACGAAAAGGCGGGCGTCCACGTTGTGGATGACGACCCGTGGGCTGGCGAGTTCTTCTCGGGTCAGCGGCGTCGGGAAAAGGTGCAGGGCTTCGATGATCGCGGGGTCGAGCTCGCAGTAGTCGACGGTCTCAACCGGATGCTTGAGCACTTCACGGAGGACGCCCCCCGCTCCGCCGCCCGCGACGAGCACGCGGCGCGGAGCAGGATGGCACAAGAGGGGTAGGTGAGCGAACTCCTCGACGAACTCGACGTCGCCGCTGGGGGTGGTGATGATGGGGGATCCATTCTCGAAGAAGGTGTATTGCTCGCCGGACTGGACCACGGTGACGTTCCCGTAGATGGAGTTGAGGGAGAGGACGACGTTGAGGCGCGGCCACTGCAGGGCAAGGGATGTGCGGCGCAGCTCCGGCACCCCCAGGGCCAGCGCCGCGGCGAAGGCGATGATGGCCAGCGCCGACAGCGCGGGAAGGACGACGCGCCGCCGCCTCGGCGGATATAGAAAAATGCACACGAGACAGCTCGTAAGAGAAACGAGGATGCCGATGGCTAAGGAGTCGAGGCGCCGCAGGAGGAGGAAGTTGAGGAGCAGTCCCCCCGCGACGGTCCCGAGGGTCTCAAGGATATAGAGCCGGCCGACGGAGGCGGCGTCGCAGGCGACATCCCGGGGACGCTCGCGGCTGGGAGCCGCCCTTGCGAAAAGCGCCGCACCGAGGGAGAAAAGGGCGCCGTGGGTGAGGCTGACCGGCAGGAGCACCGCAAGAGAGGCGGTGAAAATGGGGCCGAGTCCGAACGACTCGCTCCCGATGCCCAGGATTCCTCTCAGCCCGCGGGCGACGAAGAGGGAGGCGGGGAGAAAGAGGGCGAAGAGGAGTTGGACGGCGACATAGGTGGCTAGAGGCTTGGCTATGCGCGAGGAGAGTCGCCCCGCTAAGATGGAACCGGCGGCCTCGATGATGAGCCAGTTGGCGAGGATCACGCCAAGGGAGAATTCGTTGCCGCCGAAGGTGACGAGGAATTCGCGTAGAAGCGTGATCTCCGCGGCAATGCCCCCCAGTCCCAGGACCGCGATGGCGACGGCGAGGGTCCAGCGCCGGGGGCCGGCTCCTTCCCGCGACCGCGGGACAATGGGAGACGCGTCTGTGTGCGGCACGCTAGCGATCGGAGAACGCTCCCGGACGGAAAGGCTGCGTCTTCGAAGAGGAGGCAAGGGAAGATCGCCGAACCGGATGGACGGGCCTCTCTGACGCCCTTGCCGCAAGCCTATCATAGGTGCCGGGCATACGGCGATCAAGACCTCCCGATCGCGCCTCTGCCGCTAATCCCACTCCCTGTGGGCCTGGATCGAAACTCAAAACCAGGAACGAGCAACCATAAACCACCAATCGCCCCCCCCTCTCCCGTGCGCGGGCGGGCGACCAGAAACCAGGGACGAGAAACCAGCGACCATTTATGGCGCTTCACCCCCACGCGCGTGCGGAATACGGGCAAGCCCTACGGTAGTGCCTTGCTCAAGGAGTTCCAGAAAGACCTGGACCGGGCGAAGATCAACCGGCGGGGCCTGTGCCTTCACTCCATGCGATACACTTTCGCGTCGCGTCTTGCGAGCAGGGCTTCTCCATTTCGGAGATTCAGCGCTTGACCGGCCACAAGACGACTCGCGTGTTACTCGAAATCTACGCTCAAGCCATGGGAGACCGCGAGCGTGAGATGGTGGAGTCCCTCTTCGCAGCGAAGCCGAAAAGGAGCGGCGTAGACATGCCGGTAGACATAGTGGCCGGGAAGGACGCTTCACCGAGCGATGAGGACGGCGCGCAAGACCTTGCGACGCAAGAGGAAGCGTTCGAGGAAGAAGGAAATGGGAACGAGAAGGAGGCCGTAAGCCGAATTCTGTGCCCTTGCGGGTGACGATCATCCATCTGGGCCGACCCTTTCGGGCCGGCTCAAGCGACCTACCCGATCCTTGTGGCGAAGCGGGCAGCTTCGCGGCGCCCGAAGGCGTCTCGGATCCTATTTGGCCTTGCTCCGGACGGGGTTTACCTTGCCGGAAAGGTCGCCCTTTCCGCGGTGCGCTCTTACCGCACCTTTTCACCCTTACCCGCCTCACGGCGGGCGGTGTGTTTTCTGTGGCACTTTCCCTGGGGTTTCCCCCGGTGGGTGTTACCCATCGTCCTGCCCTGCGGAGTTCGGACTTTCCTCCCCGCTTACGCGGGGCGACCGTCTAGCCTCCTTTCGTTCCCAAACTACCCATCATTATAGCCCGTGGAAAGGGGATGGGAAAGGGAGACTCCGCCGCGGCGGGCCCGTCGCGAAGGAGGGCTAGTCCTGGGCGTAGAGCGCGTCGAAGTAGGGCTCGAAGACGCGGGAGACTTTCTCGGTCTGATTGTGGTAGGCCCAGGCGCAGCCCTTATGGAGCCGGGAGAGCATGAGGAGCGCGAGGCTCTTCTTGAGCGAAAGCCCCGCGTCCGAGAAAGTCTTGACGGACCCGTCGGCGAATAGGACGTTGAAGGCGTTGTCGTGGTTCGTGGTCCACGTCCAGGCCATCGTGCTGTGGGTCAGAACCGTCGTCCCGTAGGAGCTGGTGTAGGCGCCGTAGCGCCCGAACCCGAAGTAGCCTGCGAAGGCGAGGTTGCTGAAGCCATACACGGAGTCGGAGGCGACCGCCCATCCACTTTCGAGGGCTTCGTCCAGCCGGAAGGAGCTGTAGTGGACGGAGTGCTCAGCGGTGGAATCCCGCAGCTCGTAGCTCCCCAAGATCGAGCAGCGGTGTCCGTATCCCCTGTAGAACCAGTCGCCTGCAAGGTCGATGCACGGAAGGACGGCGTTGTCCGCGGCGGGACCGCCATCGACGTAGGAATGCCTTCCCATCCCGCCGTTGTTGAGCAGGCCGTCGGGGGATCCGTCCATGCGCCCGTTGGCCAAGAAGAGCTTTCCTCCCGTGGTGTAGAAGGGCTCGGCGCCGTCATGGCGGTACATCCCCGGGACCATGTCCGCTTGGGTGGAGCCGATCATCGCGGTCATGTTCGTGACCATCCCTTCGTCGTCCACGGTTTTCGATGGGCACGACATCACCTCCGCGCCCTTCTGCGTGAGATACCCTCCCGCAAGGAGCAGCCCGATTCCGGTGGGCATGCCGGGACCCGACGCAGGCAGGTCCGCCAGGCCAAGGGAGGTCCACGCGCCCGAACTGGTTGTGATCTCCTCGTTCACCAGCGGGATCAGGTAGAACAT
>JAZDKG010000207.1:0-6231 GCA_043803205.1 Planctomycetota bacterium | reverse complement strand
GATAAGGGGCCTGGCGATTTCGGAGGGTTCTATGAGAACGAGCGTCGCCGTCCTCTTGGGCGGCACCTCCCCCGAGCGAGAAGTGAGTCTCAAGAGCGGGCACGCGGTGGCGTCGGCGTTGGCGGCGGAGGGGTACCGCGTGACGGAGTGCGACGTTAGGTCGGACGATCTTTCGGCCTTAGCGGGGGGGACGTACGACTGTGCGTTCATCGCGCTTCACGGAGGGTTCGGGGAGAACGGGGGGATTCAAGCGCTCCTGGAGGAAGAGGGGCTGCCGTATTGCGGGAGCGGTCCGGAGGCGAGCGGGTTGGCGATGGACAAGTGGTTAGCGAAGGCACGTTTCGTCGAAGAAGGGATCCCGACGCCGACGGGGAGACTGGTGGACGGACGCAACTGGCGGTCGCGCGTGGAGGGGTTCCTGATCGAGGCGGGGCTTCCGATCGTGGTGAAGCCGCGGTCCCAGGGGTCGAGCGTTGGGGTGAGGATCGTGCGGGAGAGCGGAGAGCTTGCGGGGGCGCTGGAGGGAGCGCTGCGGTACGACGGGGAGGCGATCGTGGAGAAGGCGGTGGCGGGACGGGAACTCACGGTGGGGATCTTGGCCGACGAAGCGCTGCCGATCATCGAGATCGTGCCGTTGTGCGAGTTTTTCACGTACGAGGCGAAGTATGTGAAGGGGCGGACGGACTACTTTCCCGCGCCGGCGCTGGCGGAGTCGGCGGCGTCGAGCGTGAAGAGGTTCGCCTTAGCGGCGCACGAGGCGCTCGGGTGCCGGGACTTCTCGCGCGTGGATCTCATACTGGGGGCGGAGGGGCCGATGATTTTAGAGGTGAACACGATCCCGGGGTTCACGGAGACGAGTTTACTACCGATGGCGGCGAGGGCGACGGGGATCGGATTCGGAGAACTATGCAAAACCATCGTGGAACTAGCACTCAAACGCGTTCCGGCGTGAGGAGTAGGCCATGGGTCAGAAGAGGTCGGAGCATCTGAGGGAGTGGCTGGAGAATCTGCCGGAGGAGAAGCACCGGCAAGTGCGCGCGTGGCTGGCGAGGGGGATATTGATCCTCGTCGCGGTGTCGCTCTACGCGTTCCTCGTACACGAGGGGACGCAGTATGCGGAGGAGTTGCCGTATTTCACGGTGGACCCGGCGCACATCCACATCACGGAGAGGCCGACGTGGCTGACGGACGACATCGAGGGGGCGATCCTGGACGTTCCGTGTCTGTCGCGGCCGTTCAACATCATGGAGGAAGGGATCACGGAACGGGTGGGGCGGTCGATCGAGGCGTCGCCATGGGTGCGGAAGGTGTGCGCGGTGCGGAAGCAGTTTCCGAACAACATTTCGATCGAGATGGAGCTGCGGCGGCCGGTGGCGTATGTGAGCTACAATGGGACGCTGTACGCGGTGGACCGGTTCGGGGTGCGTCTGCCGACGACGGCGGCGAGGTTGGAGGAGGCGCCGTGGCGGCTGCCGAGCGTGCTGGTGGCGGACAGCGCGCCGCCCGAGGTAGGGGAGGAGTGGGATGGGGACGTGGTGCGGGCGGCCTGCCGGGTGGCGGAGCGGATCGGAGCGGACGAGGCGCGTCTGCCCGTGAGCCTAGCGGCGATCGACGTGCGGTCGCGGTGGGAGCGCGGGGAGTGCCAGAGGTCGGTGACGCTGTATACGCTGGAGGGTCCGACGCTTTTGTGGGGGAGTCCGCCGGACGAGGAGACGCACGGCGAGCCGGGAAGCGACGAGAAGATCGCGAACCTGGTCGCGTTCGGGGAGCGGACGGGAGACCTAGCGGGGATGGAGTACGTGGACCTGCGGTTCGGGGCGACGGTGTACTGGAAGGAGCGAGGCGGGACGGCCCCAGGCAGCCACTTGAGCGCCTCGCGGCAGCTTCCCTGATCCGCCCCAGGGCGCAGGAAGTATTACCACAGAGCCACAGAGAGAAGGAGACAGCCACAAAGGCACCGAGGCACGAAGGGGACACCAAGGGCGGAAAACGCTAGCGCGTTTTCCGCCTGTTCTTCTTCGTGAACCTTCGAGCCTTCGTGTCTTTGTGGCAATCCGTTTGCAGAGGCGCAGAGAAGAAAGGGGAGAGACGCCGGCAGGCGGGGCGGCTTGACGTCCCGCGGGGTGGGGATATCATGTAGACGGGCGTTTTATGAGGTGATGCGCAGCAGAGGCGATGGCGGAACTGGAAAGACAGGAACTATCCGTAAGGGCCGAGCGCGCGGTGCTTGTCGCGCTCGAGACGAGGGACATACGCTTCGAGAGGGAGCCGCTCCAGGAGCTTGCGAGTTTAGCGAGCACGGCGGGGGCGGAGGTGGTGGGGCGGATGGCGCAGAGGAGGCCGGCGCCGGATACGACGTTCTACATCGGTCGTGGGAAGGCGGAGGAGCTGCGAGACCTCGTGCGCGCTTTGGACGCGGACGTAGTGATCTTCGACGCGGACCTGAAGCCGGCGCAGGTGCGGCAGCTCGAGGAGCTGACGCAGATCAAGGTCATCGACCGGACGGAACTGATCCTGGACATCTTCGCGACGCGCGCGCGGACGACGCAGGCGAAACTGCAGGTGGAGCTAGCGCAGCTCGAGTACGCGTTTCCGAGGCTGCGGGCGATGTGGAAGCACCTGGAGCGGATCGAGGGCGGGATCGGGGCGCGGGGGCCCGGGGAGCAGCAGCTTGAGAGCGACCGGCGGATCGTACGGAAGCGGATCGAGAGCCTGCGGAAGAGCCTTCTGCGGATCGAGGACCGGACGGAGCGGGAGATCCGGCATCGAAGCGAGTTCCTGACGATCAGCATCGTGGGGTACACGAACGCGGGGAAGTCGACGCTGATGAACGCGCTGACGGACGCGGGGGCGTTCGTGGAGGATCGCCTGTTCGCGACCTTAGACACGCGGACGAGGCTGTGGGAGATCGCGCGGGGCCGGCGGGCGTTCCTGAGCGACACGGTGGGGTTCATCCGGGACCTGCCGCACCACCTGGTGGCGAGCTTCCACGCGACGTTAGCCGAGGCGCGGGAGGCGCATCTCCTCTTGCACGTGGCGGACGTGAGCCACTCGGACGTGCTGCAGCAGGTGGAGAGCGTGGAGGCGGTGCTGCGGGAGATGGGGTGCCAGGACAAGCCGAGGGTGACGGTGCTGAACAAGTGCGATATAGTCCGGGGGCACGAGGGGCGGGTGATCTTGGACGGGAAGCTGCCAGAGACGGTGTTGGTGTCGGCGCGGACGGGGGCGGGGCTCGAGGAGCTGCGGGAGAGGGTGGCGGGGTTCGTGGACAGCCGGTCGGAGAGGTCGCGGATCTCATGGGCGGCGGGGGACGGGAGGATTCTCCCGTACCTTTCGGAACACGCGACGATCTTGGAGCACGGGTATTCCGACTCCACGGAATTCGCGCGGGTGCAGGCGCTGCCGGCGGTGCTGGGGAAGCTGCACAAGCTATTCGAGGGGGTGCGTTTCGAGGAGGGGTATCGGCCTCGGGGGGAGGACGACGGGCCAGCGGGCGAATAGCCTTTGAAGGGGCGGCCCCTCTTCCCGTACAATCGCTGTTATGGAAGAGCAGTCCACGCGGGGCAACGCGAGGCGGATTTCGACCTGGACGGTTGTCGTGATCTTGGCCGTCCCGGTGGGGGGGTTAGCGGCGTATCTGATTCTCACCAGCTCTCTTGAGAACGTCGAGTGGAAGTTTTCGGTGTCGTGGCCGTGGTGGCTGCGTCTTGCGATCGCGGGCCTCCCGGTGCTGTCGGCGTGGGTCTTCTACCGGAGGGTGTGGACGGAGCTTTCGCGGGGGGCGTGGGCGACGCTCGTGACGGTGCGGATATTGGCGACGGGGGCGCTGCTCCTAGCGTGTTTTCAGCCGGAGATGGTGTTCGAGCGGGTGACGTATGCGAAGAGCTCGCTCATCATGATGGTGGACGCGTCGAAGTCGATGAGCGTTGCGGACACGGATGCGACGAGGTTCGACCGGGTGCGGAAGGTGGCGGGGACGCTGTTGCCGACGCTGCAGCGGGACTTCACGGTGTCGCTGTACACGTTTGCGGGGGGCGCGACGCGGGTGGAGGCGAAGGAGGAGGCGTTAGGGGGGGTCAAGCCCGACGGGGAGGCGACGGGGATCCGGCGATCGTTAGCGCAGGCGATCGCGGAGCACAAGAGCGAGACCTTGGCGGGGGTCGTCGTCTTCACGGACGGGATCGACAATTCGGGGAAGAGCCTCACGCGGGGGCTGGAGGAACTATCGGCGCGGGTGTTCCCGGTCGGGGTGGGGAGCAAGCTCACGGACAACCAGCAGTTCCGGGACATCATCGTGTCGAACATCGAGGGGCCCCGGTACGCGATCGTGAACAACGCGCTCGAGGTGAACGTATATCTCAAGAACATCGGGTACGGGAACGCGGTGGTGAAGCTGGCCCTAGCCACCGATGACGGGAAGACGGTGGCGGAGCAGGACGTGGCTTTAGCGACGGGGGCGAAGGAACAGAGGGCGACGCTGTCGTTCACGCCCACGCAGGTGGGGAAGCTGTACCTGGAGGCGAAGGTGCCGGTGCAGGCGGACGAGAAGATTCCGGAGAACAACTCGCAGAGCATCATCCTTTCCGTCATCAATCCGAAGATCAAGGTGCTTTACGTGCAGGGGACGGTGCGCCCGGAGTACAAGTGGCTGATCCGGGCGCTGGAGCGGGACCCGAACGTGGAGGCGCTGTCGCTCGTGCGGGTGAGCGGGTCGCGGTTTCAGCAGCAGGGGAGGGTGGCGGACCTGGAGCTTACGGGGTTCCCGGAGGATCAGAAGACGCTTGAGACGTTCGACGTGCTGATCCTGAGCGACCTCGACGCGACGTTCTTCACGGCGCAGGAGCTTGAGAACACCCGGCAGGCGGTGCGGGAGGGGAAGGGGTTCATCATGCTGGGGGGCGACAACTCGTTCGGGCCCGGGGGGTACCGGGGGACGCCCGTGGAGGAGATCCTTCCGGTGGGGATGGGGACGCGGGAGATGCAGAAGGTGGCGGAGCTCTTCGACCTGACACTCACAGCGGAGGGGGTGCATCACCCGGTCTTCGCGGGGATCGCGGACGCGTTCATGAGCGTTGAGCGGACGCCCGAGCATCCTTTGCCGCAGCTCAAGGGGTTCGTCGAGGTGGAGGGGGCGAAGCCGACGGCGACGGTCCTAGCGGTGCATCCGCAGAGGGTCTTGGCTGGGGGGCAGAAGCTTCCGATCTTAGCGGCGCAGGCGTACGGGAAAGGACGGGCGGCGGCATTCACGGCGTATTCGACGGCGCGGTGGCGCAGTCGGCCGGAGGTGTATCTTGCGTTCTGGGGGCAGCTCGTACGGTGGTTGGCGCAGCGGGAGATCGAGGAGAAGTCGGCGGGGAAGGGGGTGATCGCGGGGAGCGACCGGTTGAGCTATGAGCCGGACAGCCGGGTGAGGGTGTTCGCGCAGGCGCGAGGGGAGGAGGGGGCGCCCACGAACCACGCGGAAGTGGCGGCGGAGGTGCATCCGCCGAGCGGGCGGACGGAGAAGCTGGCGATGATCTTTACGCCGCCGGCGGACGGGAACTACGAGGTATCGTTCGAGCCTGGGGAGAGCGGGAAGTACGAAGTGAAGGTGTCGGCGTCCGAGGGGGGCGCGGCGCTGGGGGAGGCGACGGTGACGTTTCAGGTGGGCAAGCCCAACCTCGAGTACGAGGAGCTGAACCTGAACGACGAGGAGCTGCGCAAGGTCGCGTCGGAGACGGGGGGACGGTACTACTACCTCTCGAACGCGAACGAGCTCTTGCTGGACCTTGCGTCCAAGGAGCAAGCGAACCGGATCTCGGGATACCTCAAGCTCTACCATCTTCCCGCGCTCTTCTTCGTGTTCGTGGGGCTGCTGACGGCGGAGTGGATCCTGCGGAGGAAGTGGCAGTTGATCTGAAGAAAGAGGGGCGGAAGAAGGGAGATAGCCGCTAAGGCACCAAGGGGATACGAAGGGGAAACGAAGGCAGGGTTTGACACAAAGGCGCAGAGGATGCAGAGAAGACAAGGGACCGATCGGGGGGAAGAGCTTTTTCCCCGACTGATTTGAAAGGAAGGATGAATGGCGAAGCGAAGGCAGGCCATAGCGAACCCGGCGAACGCGGCGCACTTCGAGCGGCTGGCGAAGGTGATGGAGAAGTCGTCGCGGACGGGGAAGCCGCATCCACCGATGGAGAAGCGAGCGGTACACCCGTATGCGGACGGGGTGCAGGAGCCGGTGGTGTATGGGCT
>JAZDKG010000206.1:0-6755 GCA_043803205.1 Planctomycetota bacterium | reverse complement strand
CCCTCCCCCCTCCTCTTCGTCATTCGTCATTCGTGCTTCGTCATTTCCCCTCGTCCCTCCCCCTTCCCTCTCCGCAAGCAAAAGCTCGATGAGACGCGCGAACACCCCCACCGTCAACAGGCGCGGCAGCTCCAGTCTCCGAAGCCCCGGCGCAAGCACCTCCCCGTCAACCTCCGGGAATACCTTCCGCAGCGCTGCCACCGCTTCGTCCGTCAGGATCCCGTTCTCCTCAAAAACCCCGCTCGGAAGATACCGGCTGGCGATCCGCTCAAAGTCGTGGCCGCTCATCGTGATACCGAAACTCTTCTCCACCAGAAAGCTCAGATCAAGCAGGTCCAGCGAATCAGCCCCAAGATCATCCATGATGTGGCTGTCCATCCCCATCTTCTCCTCCGGCGCCCGCGTCACTTCCCGGATCAAGGGCCGAAGCTTCTCCAGAATCTCTTGCTGGTTCATCTCGCGTTCACCTGTACAAAACTACGCTTCCCACGGACCTCCTCCGCACAGTTTCAGGTTCTTCCTCCGGATATCCCACAGCCACCAGACACGTCGGCTCGAAACCCTCCGGAAGGCCCGCGATGGACCTCCATACCTCCCCGGCCAACAGAGGCGCCGTCATGACGCACGCCCCAAGCCCCATGACGTGCGCCGCCAAAAGCAGATTCTCGACCGCCATCGCCGTGCTCAGCGCCTCCCCCGAAGCAAGCTCGCTCGTCGCCCCCTCGATGAGCGACCGCGTGATCAAAGGCCGCCGCTTGTGCATCGCCAACAGTACCGCCGGCGCGTCCGCGAACGCGCTCCCCTGATCCAGGATCTCCTCCTGCTGCTCCACCAGAAGCCTCGGCGCCCCCTCCAGCGCCTTCGCAAGCGACCTGCGAACTCTCCCCGCAAGCTCCCGCAGCTCCCCCCGGTCTTGGAAAACAACGAACCGCCAGGGCTGGCGATTGTGATTCGAAGGTGCCCAGACCGCCGCCTCAATCAGGCCCTCGATCTCCTCCTTCGCCACTCCCCGATCCGCGTACCGGCGAACCGATCTCCGCGACCGGATGACTTCAAAGAACGCCTCGCTCTTCATGAGAACCTCCGGAGAACCACCGTCGCGTTCTGCCCCCCGAACCCGAACGAGTTGGACAGCACCGTCTCGCCCTCGAACCGTCTCGCCCCTTCCGTCACGTAGTCCAGGTCGCACCTTGGGTCCCGTCGCTCCAGGTTGATCGTCGGCGGAACCGCCCCGCGCGCAAGCGTCAAGCACCCCGCAATGATCTCCACCGCCCCGCACGCCGCGATCATGTGCCCCGTCATCGACTTCACGGAGTGTACCGGTATCTCATACGCGCGCTTCCCCAACACCTCCTTGATCGCCGCGGTCTCCACCGCATCGTTCTTCGGCGTCCCCGTCCCGTGCGTGTTCACGCAGTCGACCTCAGTAGCCCCAAGCCCCGCGTCCTCGATCGCCCGCCTCATGCTCTCCGCCGCGCCCCTCCCGTTCGGGTCCGGCTCCGACACGCGGAACGCGTCCAAGGAGCTCCCGTACCCCACCACCTCCGCGTACGCCCGCGCGCCCCTCGCTCGCGCCCGCTCCATCGTCTCAAGCACCAGGAACGCGCCCCCCTCCCCGAGCACCGTCCCAATCCGCGTCGCGTCGAAAGGCCGACACGCCCGCGCCGGCCTGTCGTTCTCCTCCGAGAGTACCCGCAACACGATGAACCCCCCTAAGCCCAGCGGATTGATCGGGCTGTCCGCCGCCCCCACGAGCGCGACCTCCACCTCCCCGTCCCGCAGCATGTGAAACGCTTCCCCCACAACCTGCGCCCCCGCCGCGCACGCTGAGCAGTTCGTATACCGGCCCCCCAGAAGTCCATACCGCCCCCCTAAGATCACCGTCGCGCTGTCAGGCGGCGCTTGCAGCGCCCTCCTCGTCGGATCGGCGAGCAAACCGCGCATCGAGCTTCCCCCCGGGTCGGCGTCGTGCGCGAAAGGCGTCACGTCCTCAAGATGAAGCACCTCCTGCCCCACCCCCACCTCGAGCACCGCGTCCTTGAGCTCCCCCTCCCGAATCCCCGAATCCTCCACAGCGTCCCGCGCCGCTCCTAATGCAAACAGGATCTTCCTCTCCCGGATGCCGGCCGCCCCCGGAAACTCATCAACGATCCGCGCAAGGTCCATGTCCTTCACCTCCCCCCCGATCCGCACCGGAAACGTCGAAGCGTCGAACAACGTGATCCCCGCGATCCCCGACCTCCCCGCTAGCAGATTCCCCCAGAAGACTTCCCGTCCGCTTCCCACGGGGCTCATCACCCCCACTCCCGTGACCACGACCCGGTTCATATCCCCTCCAGGACGAACGCCCCTTGCTCGCTGTGCCGGTCCGCGCATGAAGCGATCGCGCGCCAGCCCCGCCCCCCTCGGCGCGCTAGCTCCGCCCCCAACGCGACCTGTAGCGCCGCCGCCCCTGCATACAGGTTCCCTACGCTCTCCTTCGGATGCAGCACCGTCTGAGGCGCAATCCCCGCCCTCGAACGCCCCTCGTTCTCCGCGTCTAAGATGCTCGCGTCCCCGTCGCCCGCCCCCACGAACCCCTCCACCGCGCTAGCCGCCAAGCGCGAAAACATCCCCGCGAAGGAATCGCCCCTCGAGCTGTATGCGTCCGCCGTGCTCAATACCCACGCGGGAATCCGCGCATACACTCGCGCCCCCCTTCGTAGCGCCCTCTCCTCGTCCTCGAGCACCAGGAAGCTCGCGCCTTCCCCTGGGATCGGCCCACGACCGTTTCGCACCCACGATTCAAACAGGCCTAACTGCTGCAAGCAGAAGAACGCCACCACGTGCGTCTTGACGTCGCATCCACCCACGAGCGCGCACGGCGCGCGCCCCGAACGAATCGCTCGGATTCCCGAAACGATCGCCTGCGCCCCCTGTCCCTCCCAAGGCGTATACGCCGCGTTCTCCCCCCGCAGCTCCTCGCAGATCGACACGAAACAGACCGGCATGTTCCCCAATACCTGGAACGACAGCACCGGCCGAATCCGCTTGAGCCCCACCCGCCCGAACCGCTGCACGTCAAACGTCCCGTCGGGCGCCGCCGTCTCCCTGAAGATATCCACGATCTCTTCCATTGGCGGCGCCGCCAACCCGCTCGCCCCGAAAACCGCAATCTCCCCGCCCCCATACGTCCGATCCACCTCGATCCCTGCGTCCGCTATCGCCAGCCTCGCCGCAACTACCGCCAACTGCGCCGCACGACTCATCAGGCGCAGCGTCTTAAGCTCCGGAAAATACTCCTCCGCGTCAAAACCCTCGATTGGCGCACACACCGGACACGAAAAAGGCGTGAGATCAAAAGTCGGCCTGCACGCGACCCTCTCCCCCCGCTCGATCCGGTCCAGCACCTCCCCGACCGCCCGCCCCAAAGGCGTCACCAACCCGATCCCCGTGACGACGACGCTCCCGCTTCCCAATCTTCTCCCCCTATCCCGCCTTACCCATGATCATTGCCCTTCCTTCCCCGTTGCGAGCTTTGCGCCTTTGCGTGAGGTCCCATCTTGTCTTCCCTCTGCGTCTCCCGCGCCGCGATCCCGCGGGTCGCGGGACGCACGCGGGTCGTCGGCTGCGTGAAATCTCGTTCTTTGTCCCTGCTTCCTGATTCTTGAACCCGGAACGATGAACCAGGAACTCCAAACCCTTCTGTCCCCTTCGCGTCCCCGCCTACTGTCTGCCCGCATCGCCCCCCTCCCTTCGTTTCCTCTCCCCCCCTTCTTTGTCCTGCCCCCATCTGCGCAATCTGCGAAATCTGCGGATGAATCCCTTCTCTCCCTCCTTTTCCTTGCCCCTAGCCCCATCACCCCGCCCGATCGTGCGCGCGATTCTGCACACGCACTCCATCCCCGCAAGGACTAAACCCTTCCCTCTCACCCTCCTCTCCCGTCAGGCAATCCTCGGCCTTTGTGCTTGCAATGGTTTCATGGCAAAGTAAATTGCAGAACGCTCCGAGGAGGAACTCAATATGAGAACTCGTCTCGATCAGCATCAATTGGACCCGTCCCGCCCCAAAGCGCTGGACGGATTGTCAGTGCAGACTGACCACCGAAGGTCCGCACATGCGTCAGGCTTCACGCGCTGCCGAATAAGGAAAGCGGCCTCGCGGATGTGGCCGCTCATCGTCGCCCTTCTGCTCCCCGTCGCCTGGGCCCAAGAACCTGCCCCCGCCCACGAAGACTCCGATCTGTCCAGCGCAAGAGAAAACGACTACAAGCTGTTGCTCGACGCGGCGGCGGGCTGTCCTTGCGCCCTCGCCCTCTTTTCCCGGCTCTATTGCCCTGACAAGCCCTATGAGGGACAGTCGTTCCTCGCGATCAACAACCTGGAAGCGCAGTGCAAGACCGTCGCCGCCAAAACGCTGACCATCACAAAGCTCAAGAACGGCCGCGTCGTTATCGGCCAGCGGACAACCCAGGTCGGCGACACCGTCTCCCTCGTCTTCGAGGTCGCCGCCGTCCGCCGAGGCGAAACCCTTCAAAAACAGGATGCGGATGAGTCCGAGAACCGACAGCCGACGGACACGGAAGTCCGCGAACACGTTCTTAACGTCCTTTGGCTGAATTACCAGGACCAGCTCAACGGGACCAAGCCGATCTCCACAATGGAGACCCTCGGATACCTTTTCCTCTTGGCCGAGCGAGACTTCCTCCCCCCGGACGTGTTTGAAAGAATTCGCGCCGAATCAATTACGGAGCAGGAATCGCAGATCGTGCATCTCGCCGCGCTCATCCTGCCCGATTGCATCGACCAAGCTGTCGCTTTCAGTAACAGGTGCCGTGATTGTAATGGGACTGGCTTGGCCGTCTGTGCCGATTGCCAGGGAAAAGGACGCATAAATGACCCCTGCCCGCTCTGCCAAGGCGAAAAATCGCTGGCGTGCAAGCGCTGCAACGAGACCCGCGTCATCGAGTGCCCCATCTGCGACGAGTGGTGGGGAAGATATGGCACCGGCCGGATGATCTGCCCCCGATGCAATGGCAGCGGTCAGATCCGGACCATCGCGGTGGGATCGTCGCAATCCGCCTACAAGACCTGTACCCAGTGCAATGGAACCGGAAACGTCCAGTGCACCAACTGCCGTGGCACCGGCAAGGTCGGCTGCCCTACCTGCAACGCCACCGGACGCATACGCTGCGCCAACTGTCGCGGACGTGGATACGTCGCCAAAACCTGTGCCGCTTGCAAGGGCAAGGGAAGAGCTGCCTGTGCCGTGTGCGCCGGCAAAGGCGTCATCGAAAAACCGGAATCCTCCGAAACCAAAGACGCTAGAGCCCGCTACCTGAAGGCTATCTTCGCCTCCATCAGCCTCTCCGCCGAGGCGACAGGCGCACGCACCTCCCCTTCCCGCACCCGCCTCCGAGAGGACGCCAATTCCCCCACAACCTCCGTCACTCTCGCCAACGCCGAATCCGACAATGAAAAAGTGCTCCGCATCACCAACGGCACCGTGACGGACCAGGAACACCACGCCGGAGAGCGCGCCTTTCGCTTCGACTACAAGGCCGGACAGAAAAACACCATGCTCGTCCTTTGGCTCGCCGGCGTCGATATCTCCCAAGCGAGCGAGGTCCGCCTCTTCGTGAAGACCGACAACCCCTCCCAGGACATCAAAGTCATCTTCCAGGACGTTACGGGCGGTCACGCCTCGCCCCCGATCCCCCTTTCTCTATTCTCTCGCGGCGACATCTACTCCGGAGATTGGACCCAGATCGTCCTCCCGATCTCCGAGATCACCCGGACCAACTGGCGTCCCGATAACGTCGAGCTCGTCTCGATCGGATTCGACGACGCCTCCCAGACCCCCGACTGCTCCGTCTTCATAGACGACATTGAAATCGTCCTCCCCAAATAGCGGGCCCACTCCCCCCCGCCCGCCCCCAACACACTGCGCCGGGCAGCCTGTCCTGTCTATCAGTTCCGCATCCTCTCCGAGCCGGAGCCTGCTGTAAGCCTTGAGCGTGGTCGAAGGGCCGAAGGCCCTGAGCTCGTCGAAGGGTCGAAGGCCGCACTCCGCATTCGATCCCTCCGCCCCTCCCCCCCGCCTCACGTTCTTCTAGCCCGCGTCTCTTCCGCGTTTATCGGCGTTCATCGGCGGTTGCATCTCTCCCCTCGTCCCCTGTCCCTTCCCAATCTGCAATCTGTCCCGCAGATGCGGAGCCCTGAGTTCCTCGAAGGGCGAAATCTGTGGATAACTCCCTTCTCCCTCCCCCCGCAATCCTCTGCGTCCCCAGCGTCTCTGCACGATAACCTCTTCTCCTTCTCGTCTCAGCCCTTATCAGCGTCTATCTGCGTTCATCAGCGGTTCCATTTTCTCGTCCCATCTTTCTCGCATTCATCTGCGTTCATCTGCGGTTCCCTTTCCCCCTTGTCCCTTCTCTTCCCCTCCCCCCCGCTGACCGCTGACCGCTGATAGCTTCCAGCTTTTTCCTCCCTTGTCCCTTGTCCTTTGTCCCTCGTCCCTTGCCCCTCCCGCCCCTCCGCCCCAGCCCTCGATCAAAACAGCCACACCTCGAACCCGGAACCACGAACCCGCCTTATGGCCCCCTACCCATCCCGCACCAGCCCCCAACTCAAAATGAATATGGCGTCCCTAATGGCGCTTCCTTAAGGCCCTTCAAGGGAAAAGCCTCCATCCGTCGATAGGGTAGTTGTCACAAACACCCACGACGAAAGGAGGCTACGGTGCTTGGTTTTGGTATCGGTGTTTCTCCGGCTCG
>JAZDKG010000205.1:0-15522 GCA_043803205.1 Planctomycetota bacterium | reverse complement strand
GAGGTCCGCGACGCGACACGCGAGGACCTGCGCGGGTGCATCCGGATGGTCGAGTCCTATGGCCTATCGGGCTACTACCCCGTCATACCGCAGGACGTGCCGTCGCTCATGCGGGTGTTAGCGGTTTTCAAGATCTGCTGGGAGATGTCGGAGAAGATCCGCCCGTGGGACTACACGGATATCCGTCAGGTCCCTTTCCTTTACGAAATGCACCGCGCGATGGGGAAGCCGTTCCCGATCAACATCTGCGTGCCGCAGCCGCTGACCGTGGACGAGTATACGCTCGATTACCTGCTGTTGATGCACGACGCGTGGAAGAAGAACGGCGACGTGTTTCTGACGGTGGGCGACTACCCGATGCTCGGGATCAGCAAACCGGTCACGTCCACGGGGTGCTTCACGATGACGCTTGCCAACCGGCTGGCGCTGAAGCTCCTTTTCCAGGCGTTTGATCCGACGCTCGAGCTCGGCATCGGAAGCAGCGCCGGGCAGCCGACGGACCTGCGGGCGGTATGCTGGGCGTGGGGCTCCCCAAGGGGACACTTGTACCGGTATCTGGACGAGCGGTTTTGGCCGTTGCTGTGTGGGGTGGAGGACGGGGTGTATCTGCCCACGGTGGCGCATTTCGAGTCGAGCTCCAGCGCCGTCGACGAGCAGGCGGCGCTGGAGAAGATGGCCGTCGGGCTGCTGGCGGCGCTGCACGGCGTCCGGTTCTTCCGGGGCGCTGGAAGCCTATGCGTGGACGACCTCTACAGCCCCGTGCAGTTCATCATCGACCTCGAGATCTTCCGCTACATCCGGGAGACGGTGGAGGCGTTTCGTCCGCACCCGGACGTGCTGGCGCTGGACGGGTTGTACGAGGTGTGCCGGGACTGCGTGCGGGGGGACGACCAATTCATCTCGCATCCCGACACGGTAAGCCGGTTCCGGAACGTCCTTCCTTCGCTGGGGCTCATCCGGCGCGAGAAGCTGCGGGCGTGGCTCGCGCACCGGGAGGTGTTGGCGGATCGCGCGCGGGCGGAGGCGATCGAGCGCATGAAGGCGCCGCAGACCTTTCACCTGCCCGAAGACAGGCAGAAGGAGTTGGATCGCATCTACGCGCGCGCCGCAAGAACCCTCACGGAATAGGAGATTGAAATGACGGCAACCCGCGCGCTCCATACGAACCTTCCCGCACGCCTCCTTGGCCTCGCCGCAATCGCTTTTTTCGCGGCCTTGCCCGTCGCGGCCGCCGCCCCCGCACCGCCTGACCCCTCCCTCGTCGCCTGGTACACCTTCGACGAAGGACCCGGCCAAGGCACCCCTGTCAAGGACTGGAGCGGCCACGGCAACGACGGGAAGAACATCATGGGTGCCAGTTACGTTGCACTGCCCAGTGGCACAGGCTTCGCCCTTTCGTTCGATACGCCCGACGCGTACGTGGACTGCGGCAACAGCCCCAGCCTGGACCTGACCGATGCGTTTACGATCGAGCTGTGGCTGTATCCGGAAAC
This sequence comes from Planctomycetota bacterium, assembly GCA_043803205.1. Taxonomy (GTDB): domain Bacteria; phylum Planctomycetota; class DG-23; order JAZDKG01; family JAZDKG01; genus JAZDKG01. The sequence goes on along the minus strand of JAZDKG010000205.1, from coordinate 14,029 downwards.
CAGTCCGACAAAAGGACAAGCTGGACTGGTCGGAAAAAGTTTCGAAAGCTACCTGCTCAGTTACGGCAGTGAAACATGCTTGTTCTATGTCACCACCGGCCCGGAGGGACGCGCGAGTCGCACGGACGGCCGCGCCAAGGCCAACATCCGGGCGTGGCGTCACATCGTCGCGACCTTCGACGGCGAAAGCGTCAAGACCTTCTCCGATGGAAAGCTCCGGAGCAGCGCACAATCGAAGTCCCCAAAGGTCAACACCGTCAAGAACAACCTCTATCTGCGATACCCCGTCGTCTGGGGCGACAAGGTCGAGCCGCCCTTCAAGTGCATGATGGATGAGGTGAGGATCTACAATCGCGCGCTTTCGGAAGAGGAAGTGATCCGCCACTACGAGGAGGAAATCAAGGAAAGGCCGGAGGTCTCCTGGTTTGAGGCGGTGCAACTGGACTATCGCGTTCTTGCGCCCACTTCCACACTCGTGGTCGAGGCGGATTTCTCGCGCATGGATTTGCGCCCCGCCGGGGCGGTCCTGAAACTGGAATTGCGCGAAGCGGGCCGCGCCGATGTCGTCGCGCGACACGAGGAGGCCGATCTGCCCCAGTCCGGGACGGCCGACTGCCTCATGAGCGTAGAAGGTCTCCCGTCCGGCGAGTATGAGCTGCGCGCAGAGATCATGCACAACGGCGCCCGGATCGGGGTCCCGTCGTCGGCGAAGGTGAAGCTCTCCCTTGAGAAGCCCGCCTGGGTCGTCGCGTACGACAACGCAAGAATCTTGAATAACTTCGTCGCGGAACTCCTGGCCGTGCCCGCTCCCCAGGCAGAAGCGCAGACGGCGTATGAATTCACGAACCCGCGGGACGGCTGGATCCTCATCTCATCGACGGTGAAGACGCAAGGGACGGACAAGGTGTTTGTGTCGGTCGATTCTTCCGCAGCCGAAGACGCCGCAATCGTCCACACGCAGGAAGGCAAGGAAACCCTCGATGCCATGCGTCATATCCCCGCGGGTCCGCACAAGCTCCACGTCCGCTGCGAGGGAGCGGCGCGCCCGACTGCGCTCATCGTCCGGGCCATTCCCGAGATCATCCCTGCTGAGGTCGGGTACCACCGGGCTCCGCTCATCCAGCCCGCATACGGACCCTACACATGGGAATTCCTCGAGGGGATCGGCGTGCTCGACAACGGCAACGTGATACTCGAGCGGGAGGCCAAGCCGGAAAACGCCGGCCACCTGGCCGACTGGAGAAGACGGGGCAAGAAGGTGCTGGCGTACTACAACACCTCGTGGTTGCAGCGAAAATACGACCCCGTCACGACCGAGGCGGTGGTCGAGGAATGGTCGGGCGCGCCTTCCCGGGGCTTCCAGAGTCCGGACTACGATGGCATCGCGATCGACGAGTGGGCCAGCGCGATCACCCCTGCGCAGTACTCCTGCTTTGCCGAGGCCATAAAGAAGATCGCCGCCAACCCGAAGTTCAAGGACAAGGTGATCTATCCATACGGCGGCGGACGATACAATCGGGAGCGCGGCAAACCCGCCGTCAAAGCCTGCATGGATGCAGGGTACAAGCTGGCTGAGGAAATGTACATCGCCGAACAGCCCACGGAAAAAGCGGCGAGGGAATTCCTGAATGAGCGGCTGAAACGCAACATGCTGCTCTACAAGGAGGCGTTCCCGGACTACGACTACGCCAGGCACCTGATCATGAACCTCGGATTCCTGTCCGGCGCGCCTCTGCGCTCGGACATCTATCCCGGCGTCGACTACAAGGTTTACCTCGACATGCAGATGAACCTGCTCGCCAACGCCCCGACGTTCTTTGGACTCTACGGCTTCCAGTGGTACCACATCGGATACGTCGATGAAGAGATACTGCGCTGGTCGGCAAAGCTGACCCGCCACTACTGCATCGAGGGGAAGACCGAGCGTCTGACGGACGACCCGTACCTTCTCCCCCACATCGCTAACGCCGACTTCGACGAAGGCGCTGGCGGCTGGACCGTCGAGAGCGCCGAAGAGGACAGTGTCTCGGTCAGGCGAGCGCCCGGGTGCGGCGTCCTCCAGGGCCGTTACGGCGGCGACGGCGCGGGGGACGCGGTGCTCGTGACCAGGCGCAGCGCCAAGGCGCCGAATCGCATCTCCCAGGAGATCAGGGAGCTCACGCCCGGGAGGGCCTACTCGGTCACGATGTTCATCACGGACTATGGAGATTATCGTGGAGGGAAGTCGGTCGAGCAGCCGCATCACTCGACCGTGCGTATCGAGGACGTAGAGATGCTTCCCGAGAAGTCCTTCCGGCAGGTGTGGGGCAGCGGCCTGGGCGGTTATGGCTACGGCCCGTTCGACCGCGAGAATCAGCTCTACATCACGTATCGCCGCGACGTCTTCCGCGCCAAGAGTGGCGCCGCGAAGCTGACCATCTCCGACTGGGCCGACGATGCCACTCCGGGCGGCCCCGCCGGACAGGAGCTCGCGTTCAACTTCATCCAGGTCGAGCCGTTCTACGAGGACTGAGCTGAGCGCGAATGCGCTCATGGAAAAAACAACGAAAGGAGCAAACATGGCCGGCAAGAAGAAGACCCGTGTGGCGCTGGTGCGGTGCGACACGCACGGCTACTGGTTCGGCGCATTCATGGACGAGGTCGATCCGCTCATCCTTTACCAGGACCATGAAGACGCCCCGACCCGCGCGTGCATTCACCACTACTTCAAGGATCACACCTCGGTGAGCCGGCTCAAGATCGAGCGCGTGCCAGGTTTCGTCATCACGAAGATCTTCGACAACATCCCGGAAAACGGCCGCGACAAAGAGGGAGGGCCCATCCTTCAGTACGGCTCCTATCCGGGACGCGCGAAGGAGTTCTCGCGGACGTTCAAGAGCCATCCGAAGATCTGCGAGACCCTTGACGAGATGGTCCGGGACGTGGACGCCGCCTACATCGCGGACTCCAGCGCGCCCGGCGACGGGGCCGACCACCTGGAGCTGGTCCGTCCGTTTCTCGAAAAGGGGATCCCCTGCTTTGTGGACAAGCCCATCGCCAAGACCCTTGCGGACGCGAAGGAGATCATCCGCTTGGCGCAAGCCCACAACACGTGCGTGATGAGCGCGTCGATCCTGTCGCACACGAAGGTGGGGAAGCTCTGGCGGAAGCGGTGGGACGAGATCGGGGACGTGAAGCTGCTGGTAGCGATCGGGGTCGGGCCGGCGGACGCGGCGGTGATACACGGACTGGGGCTCGTTGAGGGAATGGTCGGGTACGGCGTGGAGTCGGTCGAATGCATCGGCACGATCCAGCAGGAGTGCATGCTGCTGCACTATCCGGACCAGCTCGAGGTCGTCCTGCTCAATTCCCCCGACGTCTTCCCGCGCACGTGCTCGTTCCGCTGCTCCGCCTACAGCAAGACCGGCGATCTCCATTCGCCCTGGATCGGCGACCCTGAGTTCTACACGGGGACGCAGCGGATCATCGAGCTTTTCCGGCAGATGGTGGACACGGGGAAGCCGTCGATCCCGTACGAGAACGTGCTGGAGCCGATCGCGATCATGGAGGCCGCTCGAATCGCCAAGGAAAAGGGGAAGCGCGTCCAGCTCAGGGAGGTGCTGGGCGATAAGCCGCTCGCTTGAACAATGGGGACGTCGGATGTGTCTTAAGCAAAGGAGGTCGATGATGGGCAGACACCGGCTGGGGAGCGCGGTTTTTGGCGCGCTGTTTGTTCTTTTCGCGCTGGGGGTGTGCGTCTGCGGCCCTGCTCCGGCCGATCAGGATCCGTCCCTGGTGGCTTACTACACCTTCGAAGAAGGCCCCGGCGATACTATCAGGGACTATAGCGGCAAAGGCAATCATGGAAGAAACCTTGGCGCAAAGTACGTCAGCCTCCCGGATGGAAAGGGCTACGCGCTCGCCTTCGACACCCCTGACGCGACCGTTGACTGCGGCAACGAGTCCAGCGTGGACCTGAGGGACCAACTTGCCATCGAAGTCTGGGTGCTGCCCCAGACGGAAGTCCAGTCCGGCGAAATGGGCCTCGTCGGAAGGGAGATTGACAGCTTCATGCTCGAGCTGGGGCGGACTTGCTGGCTGTACGTGCAGGCCCCGGAAGGAAAAGGCAGGACCGACGTCCGAACCAAGACGGTCGTCGGCGCCTGGCAGCACATAGCGGCAACGTTCGACGGCAGACAATCCAAGATATACCTAGACGGCATGCTCATGGACGCCGCTGATGCTGTTGCGCCCGGCATAAAGCCCGGCAAGCAAAACCTCCACCTGAGGTATCCTCTCATTTGGGGCGACAAGATCGACCCACCTTTCCGCGGGATGATCGACGATGTCCGCGTCTACCGCCGCGCGCTTTCCCGCGAAGAGATCCTCGCCCATTACAAGGAAAAGGCGGCCGAAAAAGGAAAGGACACCTCCTCCTTCGATCAAATCAACCTAATCGCCCACTCCTACCCCCTAGCCTCCACCCTCCTGGTCGAAGCCGACTTCTCAGGTCTACTGCCCGCCCCCCCGGGCACGACCTTGTCGGTGGAACTCCGTGATGCGAGCAAGATCCTCGCCAGCACTTCGGCGCCGCTCGCATCCTTCACCGACACGCTCCAATACGGCCACACTACCAGCGTATGCCCCATCAGCGCCGTCTCCGCCGCCGGCAAGCTGCAGTGGGTCCTGAGCACCAGCGACATCCCGCCGGGAACTTGTCAAGTTCGCGCGGTCGCAAGAGGCGCAAATGAAAAGGTGATAGGGACGCCCGGCGTCGCCGACGTCACACTGCCCGATCAATCTCCGTGGCTGAAGCAGAATCCGGGGGCAAAGGTCCTCAACAACCTCGTGATCCAGCTCCTTGACGTCGCTTCCCCCGCCGGCGAGCCCCGCCAGGCGCGCGCGTTCCTCACGCCTCGCGACGGATGGATTTACATCTCTTCCGTCGCCGATGTCGGCGTGCGCATAAGCCTCGACGGCGCCCCGGCTGAGGACGCCGTGATCGTCCACGACGAAGCCGCCTCCAAGGAGACGATGCGCTATCTCAAGACAGGCCCGCACAGCGTCGAGGTCTACTGCCCGGATGGCGCAAGACTGCAAGGGCTCATCGTCCGCGCAATTCCCGAAATGATCTTCGACTCGATCGGCTACAGGCCGTGCCCCTGGATAAAGTGCTACGGCCCGTACGACTGGGACTTCTTCGAGAAGTGCGGCATCATGGACGTCGTCAACGTTTTCGCCGAGAGAGACGCCCTCACAGAAAACGCCGACCGCTCCCGCGCCTGGCAGGCCCGGGGCAAGAAGATCCTCTGGGCCTCCTTCATCGACTGGATGAAGGATCGAAACCTACCCCCCACAGAGGACAAGATCCACGACTTCCTCGCCGATCACATCGGGCTCAAGAAGCCTCACCTTGACGGAACGCTGATGAGTGAGTTTGACGGCTTCGGCTACCCCACCGGTCTCGACGACTATCCCCTCTTCGCTGCCGTCGTCACAAGGCTCTCGCAGGACGCGAGACTTGCGGGCAAGGCCTTCCACCCCTACGGGAAGTTCATGTACCTCGACGGCCGCAGCATCGCCTTCATGCAGGCCCTCATCGACGGCGGGTACAAGTTCGCCGAAGAGATATACATGCAGGAGAAGCCCACCGAACAGGCCGCGCGAGCCTATCTCGACGCGCTGGTCCGGCAGCGCATGCTCAGGTACCAGGCGGCGCTCCGCGATTGCCAGAAAGGCATGATCGCGGTGCTCGCCTACTTCTCCATCCCAGCGGAGACCGTCAACGTCGATCCGAACGCGAACTACAAGGTCTTCATGGACATGCAGATGAACCTGCTGGCGAACGACCCCGTGTTCTCGGAGCTATACGGGGTCATGTGGTATCACTGCGCCTACGCCGACGAGGAATCCCTGCGCTGGTCCGCCAGGCTCCTGCGCCATTACTGCATCGAAGGCCGCCGGGACATGCTCAGCCGCGATCCCTACGAGCTCACCCACATCGCCAACGCCGACTTCCGCCAGGGCGCCGCCGGATGGAAGCTCGCCCCAGCCGAGGCCGGAAGCATTCAGCCCAAGAACATCCGAACACTCGGTCAGCATGAGGGAAGATACCCTGAGGCGTCCATGGGAGACTACTGCCTCCTGACCCGGCGCTGCGCCAACCGTCCCAACAGGTTCTCCCAGCGCGTCCGTAATCTGGAGCCCGGGCGACTCTATTCCGTCAAGATGTTGACGACCGACTACGAAGACATCACTCAGGGACGCTCCGAAAAGAAGGAACATGTCGTCAGCATCAAACTGCACAACGTCGACATCCTCCCCGACAGATCCATCTGCGAGCCTTTCACAAGGGGCGGCGGCTCCTACGCCAAGGAGGATCGCGCCGCAAACCGCTGGATCACCTATCGCGTCGTCTTCTTCCGGCCCAAGGCCCCGGAAGCCACCCTCATCATCTCCGACTGGAAAACCGACACGGACCCCGGCGGTCCGGTCGGACAGCAGCTCATCCACAACTTCATCGAGATCGAGCCCTATCTTGAGGAAGGAATATAATGCATACGCACGCCGCCTTCCTCGTCCTCGCGCTCTCGCTGGGACCTCTGTCACTCGCTGCCGCCGACGGCCTTGTCCTCTACTACACCTTTGACGAAGGCCCCAACGACATCATAAAGGACTACAGCAGCGCCGGTAACCACGGGAAAAACATCGGCGCCGAATACGTCCAGATCGAAGGCCACGCTGGCTACTGCCTCGCCTTCAACACCGCCGACGCCTACGTCGACTGCGGCAATGACCCCAGCCTGGATCTGACCGACGCCCTCACAGTCGAGTTGTGGTTCAAACCCCTCACCGCCATCGAGAAAAACGAGGCCGGCATCGCGGGTAAAAACCTGGAGAGCTTCCTAATCAGTTGCGCCGGCAACTGCTGGGCATACCTCACAACCGAGGGAAGCGGCCCAAGAACCAACCTCACCATGCCCCCGGACATAGGTGCCTGGCAACACATCGCCCTTACCTTCGACGGAAAGGAAATGAGCCTCTACAAGGACGGCATCCCCATCACCGCCTCCCACACGCCGGGCGCTAAAATCAAAAGCGCGAGCGCCCATTTCCTCCTGCGCCACCCCGTCGTATGGGGCGACAAGGTGTACCCCACCTTCAAGTGCATGATGGACGACGTCCGCGTGTACAACCGCGCCCTCTCCAACGACGAGATCCTCGGCCACTTCCGGCTCGAGGCCGCGAGTAAGCAAAAGGATACCACCTGGTTTGGAAAACCCAGGCTGATCCCCCACGTCTTTCCTCTCGTTTCGACCTTGCTTGTCGAGGCGGACCTCCTGCGCCTGAAGCCCGTCCCGTCGGGCACGCGCCTCCAGCTCGATCTGCGCGACGCGCAACAGAACAAGGTCGTCAGGACCGGCACTCTCCTTGACATCGGGAAGACCAGGCGCGTCGAATACGTCCCCTCCCCCATGGTCTGCTACTCCACCACCGTTCCCATAGAGCACAAAGTCGAGTGGTCCGTGGACATCGGCGATCTGCCCGCTGGACGGTATGAGTTGAGCGCGTCGGCAAGGGATGACGAGGACCGCCCCGTCGGACATCCCTCCACGGTGCAAGTCATCCTGCCGGGCACGCCCGTCTGGCGCAGCGCAAACCCCGACGTCAAGGTCCTCAACAACCTCGTCATTCAATTGCTTGACGTGCGCTCTCCCCGCAAAGCATCCCAACTTGTCTATACGATCGATAATCCCCGGGAGGGCTGGCTCTTCATCGCGCTGACCGCCTCCGGCGACGTGGCTGTGACGTTGGACGGGGCGGAAGCGAAGGACGCCGTTCTGCGCGCCGCCGAAAACCCGGGAAATGCCGAGACCATGCAGTACCTCAGCGAAGGAAGGCACACGCTGGCGTTGAGCTGCAGCGATGACGCTTCCGTCGAGTGGCTCGTCGTCCGCGCCGTCCCGGAGCTCTGTTTCCCCTGCATCGGGTGCAGGCCGTGTCCGTGGCTGCGCTCCTACGGCCCGTACGACTGGGACTACTTCGCGAAGAACGGCATCCTCGGCAACTTCAACACCGTCATCGTCCACGCGGATCTCCCCGAAGAGAAGACCTACATCGCGTCCTGGAAGAAGAGCGGGAGGAAGGTCTTGGCGTGCGGCAGCCAGGCTTGTCTGCGGCTTTCCCACGGCCCCTTTGATCCGGAAACCTCCTACAGGACGATCGCCCAGTCCGAAGGCTTCACCCGCCCCGACCGCGACGGGATCATCATCGACGAGTTCGACAACGCTTCCATGCCCCCTAACCAGGCCGATTACGTGCCCCTGGCCGACGTCATCCGCCGCATTGCCAGGAATGAACAATTCAAAGGCAGGAAGTTCTACGCTTACGGCAAGAGAATGGTGGGGCAGTATCCTGAAACCTTCGTACGAGCCCTTGTGGACGCCGGCGATGTCCTCGCCGAGGAACTCTACCTCCAGGAGCAGCCCACCGAGAAGATGGCGAAGGAGTCCTTCGACGTTCGCATGAGGGACGTCATGCTGCGCTACCGCGAGCTCTATGGCGACTTCCAGAACCATACGATGGCCGTCTTCGGATACTTCTCCATCCCAAAGGAAACGCTCAACGTCAATCCGAACGTCAACTGGAAGGTCTTCCAGGACATGATGATGAACTGCCTGGCCAACGACCCCGTCTTCTCAGGACTCTATGGCCTCGAGGTGTACCATCCCTCCTACATGGACGAAGAGACCCTCCGGTGGAGCGCAAAACTCGTCCGTCACTACTGCATCGAAGGCAAACGCGACCGTCTCACCCGGGATCCCTACGTCCTTTCTCATATCGAGAATGCCGACTTCGCCGAGGGCCTCCGGGGCTGGACCGTCGATCCCGCGGAAAAGGACAGCATCTTCCTCGGCAGCAAACCGCACTACAGTTGGATGCAGGGACGCTACCCCCGGACCCCGCAGGGAGACACGTTCCTCGTGACCAGACGTTCCGCCGCCAAACCCAATCGTTTCTCCCAGCCCATAAAGAACCTCGATCCCGCGAGACTCTATTCAATGAAGATGCTCACCGCCGACTACGACGACCTCTCTGCCGGCAAGTCCGAAGAAAAGACGCCCCAGGTAAGCGTCCGGATCGATAACGTCGACCTCGTGCCGGAACGCTCCATCTGCGAGCCCATTACCATCATCCACGACTACGGCCCCTTTACCCGCAAGAACCTTCTTTGGATCACCTATCGCGTCGTCTTCTTCCGGCCCAAGGCCCCGGAAGCCACCCTCATCATCTCCGACTGGAAAACCGACACGGAGCCGGGCGGTCCGGTCGGACAGCAGCTCATCCACAACTTCATCGAGGTCGAGCCGTACTTTGAGCAGTGAGAGACATGGAGGGTATCTGAGATGAGGGGGAACGACGGTCCGCCACGGAGGAGGGACGGGATCGCGGTCGTTTTCGCGATCGTTTTCGTCTGGTTGAGTCTGCGTGCTTGGGCCGTCCAGGATCCTGCGCTCGTCGCGTACTACAGATTCGAGGAAGGCCCAGGCGACACGATTAAGGACTGGAGCGGGCGGGGGAACGACGGGAAGAACCTAGGCGCGGAGTACGTGGAGCTGGGCGAAGGCAGAGGTTTCGCGCTGCACTTTGGGGACGCGGAGGGGTATGTCGATTGCGGGAGCGATCAGAGCCTGGACCTGACCGATGCGCTCACGATCGAGCTGTGGCTGTATCCTGAGACATACAGGGTGAAGGGGGGGATATCCGGGTTGGTGGGGAAGAGCCTTTCGAGCTATATGCTCAGTTGTGAGGGGACGGGGTCCTGGTTCTTCATCGCTCACGATTCCATGAGAACAGACTGTGCTGCGTCAACGACGGTCAAGACATGGAATCACATCGTGGTGACGTTCGACGGCAAGTTCAGCCGGGCGTACACGGACGGCCGGGAAGTCAAAGTCCAGGAGTCGCAGTTCGCGAAGATCGATCACGGAGGCAATTTCTATCTGAGGTACCCCGTCGTCTGGGGCGGGAAAGTCGAGCCGACGGTAACGTGTGTGATCGATGATGTGCGGGTGTACAACCGGGCGCTCTCTGAGGAGGAGGTGATCGCGCACTATAAGCAGGAGGGCTCCGCCCGGGGGAAGGACCTGAGCCGGTTTGAGAAGGTGAAGTTGGCGTCGCACGCCTCGCCTGCTGCGAGGGAGGTCGTCGTGGAGGCGGATTTCTCGGGCATGGAGTTGGGGATGTTTGCGCCCGGGGCCAGGCTCATCCTGGAACTCTTGGAAAAGGCGACCGGCAAGGTGGTGGCGCGGCAGGAAGTCACCGAGTTGTCCGAGGGCGGCACGACGGACTGGAGCGTCAGCACGGAGAAGCTGTCGGCCGGGGACCATGAGTTTCGAGCAGAGGTCAGGGGCAGGGACGGCAGGACGTTCGGGGCGCCGGCGTCGGTTGACGTGGAGGTCTCCTCGAAGACGCCAGCCTGGATGAAGGCCTACGAAGGGCGAAAGCAGCTTAACAATCTGGTGGCCGAGCTTTTGAACGTGGGCGGGCAGGAGGAAGCGGAGCGAGAATACACGTTTGAGAACCCACGTGATGGGTGGGTGTTCATTTCTTCGACTGCGCCCGTCGCAGGGACGGACCACGTGGTCGTGGGGGTGGATGAGGAGAGCGTCATCGTCCATACGAAAGACGCGGAGGAGACGATCGAGGCGATGCGGCATTTGGGGGCGGGCGCTCACAAGTTGAGGATTCGCCCGGAAGGCTCGGGGCGGCCGGAGCGGATCGTGGTGCGCGCGATCCCTGAGATCATCTACGCTGAGCTGGGGTACGAGCCCTGCCCGTTCGTGAAGAGCTACGGACCTTATACGTGGGAGTATCTTGAGAGGATCGGGCTTCTGAAGAGCGCCAACGTGATTCTTCAGAGGGCCTCGAAGCCGGAGAACGTGGAGCACATCGAGAATTGGCGAAAGCGTGGGAGGAAACTATTGTATTACTATAACCTGTCGTGGCTCTTGAGCAAGGAAGGGGCTCTCACGGGCGACTCTGCGTACAACGAATGGTCGACGAAGGCGGGCCTCTCGAGCGCCGGGTTCTACGGCTTCATGCTGGATGAGCTGGACGGACATTCCTATCTCGATCAGTATCCCGCCTTCACCGAGGCCGTCAGAAGGATCGCGGCGAACACGAAGTTCAAGGACAGGGTGTTCTATCCCTACTGCACGGGGATGTATGAAACCGAGGCCAGCAGGGCGTTCACGAAAGTCATACTCGATGCGGGATACAGGCTGGTGGAAGAGAAGTACCTGTTCGAACAGCCGACTGAACAGACGGCAAGAAGCTACATGAACTCCGAGCTGAGGCTGACGATGCTCCGGTATCAGGACTACTTCGACGACTGCGCGACGAAGATGATCATGAACCTGGGATATATATCGATTCCGCAGCAGACGCAATGCGTCGAGCCGGGAACGGATTTCAAGGTCTACATGGACATGCAGATGAACATGCTCGCGAACGATCCGGTGTTCCTCGGGCTCTATGGCGTCATGTGGTACCACAGCGCGTACGCGGACGAGGAGCTTCTGCGCTGGGCGGCGAAGCTCTACGGGCACTACTGTATCGAGGGAAAGCGGGAGCGGCTGACGGATGATCCGTATGAGCCGCCTCACGTCGCGAACGGCGACTTTGAGGAGGGCGTTGACCGATGGACGGTCGAGTCAGCGGAAGGCGGGCGAGTCTCTCTCGAGCGTGCGTTCGGCTACGGCGTGATGCAGGGCAGGATGACGAGCGAAGGCCAGGGAGACCGGGTCCTGGTAACCAGGCGGAGCGCCAAGGTACGGAACCGGTTCTCTCAGCCCATCGAGAAACTCACGCTTGGCAGGCTATATTCGCTCAGGGTGTTTGTCATGGACTACGGCGACTTCCGCAGAGGCAAGTCGGTGGAGAAGGTCCATCACTTCAATGTAGCCATCGAGGGAGGAGAGCGCATCGCGGAGAGTTCTTTCCGGGAGGTTTATACCAATCAGAAGCAGGTTCGCCCCTTCACCGGTGAGAACAGGTTGAACATCACGTTCTGCCGAGTCGTCTTCCGCGCGGAAAGGGAATCTGGTAAGCTTGTCATCTCCGACTGGGCGAGCGACAACGAGCCCGGCGGCCAGGCCGGACAGGAGCTCGCGTTCAACTTCATTTCCTTAGCGCCGTACCTGGAAGAAGAGCAATGAGAAGGAAGGGCCTCATGGAACGAGCGGTGGTACTCGCTGTCTTTGCGACTCTCTATCTTGTTCCGGTCGGCTTCGCCTCGGAACGGGGGTTGGTCGCCTATTACACCTTCGAAGAGGGCCCCGGCGAGGACACGCCGGTGAGAGACTGGAGCGGGCACGGGAACGACGGGAAGAACCTAGGCGCGAGATACGTCCGAATGCCAGGCGAAGGGGGATATGCGCTTGCATTCGACACCGCCGAGGCGTACGTGGACTGCGGGAACCGCCCGAGTTTGAATCTGACGGGGGAGCTGTCGATCGAGCTGTGGTTCTATCCAGAGACGACGCCGAAAAAGGGGGAGGCGGGATTGGTGGGGAAGAGCATGGGGAGCTTCATGCTGAGCTACACCGGTGGCTGCTGGTTCTACGTGACGACGGGGTCACAGCGGACGGACTGCTCGGGGCGGGCGCCGGAGGGGGCGTGGCACCACATCGTCGCGACCTTCGACGGAAAGCGCGCCAGGAGCTACTCCGATGGGGAGCTACAGATGGAACGGGAGGCGCCTTCGTCGATGGTGGCGCGCGGGGACAACCTGTATCTCCGGTACCCGGTGGTCTGGGGAGGAGAGGTGGTGCCCGTGTTCAAGTGCATGATGGACGACGTGCGCGTTTACAATCGGGCGCTGGGCGAGGGAGAAGTGCTCCGTCACTATGCCGAAGAGGGCGAGAGGCGCGGAAAGGATTTGGCGTGGCTGAAGAAACCGGGGGTGGAAGCGCATTTTTCGCCTGTGGCGGCGACGCTTGTCGCGGAGGTCGATTTCTCCCGGATGAAGCTGCTGCCGAAGGGGGCGGGGCTAACGCTCGAACTGCGCGATGCGGGCGGAGCCGTCGTCGCCAGGCAGGAGATCGACGATCTTCGGACGGACGGATCCGCCGACTGGAGCGCGGACGCTAAGGATCTGCCGGAGGGGGGATACGAGGTGACGGCGGAGTTGCATTATGAGGGGACGGCGGTGGGGGAGCAATCATCGGCGGCCGTGAGGATCTCCCATGAGCGGCCCGCGTGGGCGGCGGCGTACGACAAGGTGAAGGTCCTGAACAACCTGGTCGCGGAACTCTTGTCCATCCCGACGCGGCAGGCCGAAGCGGTCAGGGAATATGCTTTCACCAATCCCCGCGACGGATGGATCTACGTGCAGTCGACCGCCGCCGTCGAGGGCGGCGCCAAGGTGACACTGTCCGTCGACGCCGGGGAAGCGATGATCGTTCACACCCAGAAGGGGGCGTCGGAGCTGGAGGCGATGCGGCACCTCCCGGCGGGAGAGCACAAGGTCGCCGTCAAGTGCGAGGGGAACTCGCGGCTGTCGTCCCTGGTGGTGCGATCGATTCCGGAGCTCCTTCACGCCGGTGTTGGGTATGAGCCGAGCCCGCTCATGGGAGGCGGGTATGGGCCTTATGATTGGGCGTTCTTGGGTCGGACCGGGATGCTGGACAACACGAACGTGATCCTGGAACGCGCACCCAAAGCGGAAAACGCGGCGGGCGTCGAGGAATGGCTGAGAGCCGGCAAGAGGCGGCTAGCGTATTACAACGTCTATTGGCTCGTGCCCAAGGGGCAGGCCGTCACGGCGGATATCGCGTTTGCGAAGTGGACGGGGTCGGCCGGCTTCCAGGGCGACGGATACGGCGGGATCGTGGTGGATGAATTCTCCGGGGGGTATCCGGCCGGCGAGGAGGCGACCGCAATGATCGAGGCGGTCAGCCGGATCGGCGGCGACAGACGTTTTGCCGGCAGAGTTTTCTATCCCTACTGCTCGGGGATGTACACGGGGAAGACGGGCAAGGTGTTT
>JAZDKG010000204.1:0-4156 GCA_043803205.1 Planctomycetota bacterium | reverse complement strand
CCCGTTCGGCCGGAACAACATGCTCGAGGTGGCGTTCCTCGCCGCGCACCTGCTGTGGATGACCACGGTCGAGGATATGGAGATCCTCTACGACCTGATCACCACGCGGGCCGCGCAGGCGCTCGGCATCAAGGAGTTCGGTCTGAAGGAAGGGAACAAGGCGGATCTGGTGGTTCTCAACGCGGAGGCCGTCTGGGAAGCGATCTGGAACCACGAGGCCCCGCTCCACGTAATCAAGTCGGGCCGCGAGATCACGCTCAAGTAGACGGGCGCCGGGAAATTAGTGCCGGCCGGAATCGCCGCGGGGGGGGCAGCGCGCCCCCCCCTTTTTTTTCTGCACTCCATCCGGAGTCCGCGGTGGCGATGCGGATAGTGGTGTACTTCCCTGCATATGCACGGTAAACTGAAGGCTGGCCTGGGCTATTGATGGCGCCCCATTAACGCCATCAAGCGCGCGGCACGGCACGCCGCTCCTCGCGGAGCTGGGCCGGGTGACGGCGAAGTAGGCCGCGGCCGATACGCTGCATGGCGAACCAGGCGCGAGGAGCGCCCGCATCGGCTGCGATATGGGCTAAGGGAGCACGGCCATGACCGAGAATAAGACTCATCCGGATCAGGCGGACGATGTGCGGAAACTCAGGCGCACACTTATATTCGTCACGGTCAGCCCCCTGCTCGCCTTTTACACATTCATCCTCTACTACGTTCCTTCTGGGGTTCTCAAGACCGGGTGGGTCGCGACGATCCTCATTGCGGTGATGCTCCTGATGCTGGCGGGCATACAGATGATGTTCCGCCTCATCAGGATGGTCGATCAGGCCGCGCACCGGGATGGGGCGGATAGCCCTGACATCCACCGGGAACCGCCAATCCAGGGGATCCGTTCCATACGCCACACGGTCGCCGAGGCGGCAGCCCTTATCGGCGCAATCCCGCTCCTGGCACTGGGCTACCTCGTCGTGCACTATGTCCTCTGTGCGAGGACCACCGAGAGCGTCCTGCTCATCGCGTGCATTGTTGCGGCGGTGATAGTCCTTGGCATCGAGAGAATCAACAGCCTCGCCCGGCGAATAATTGCCGTGGCCGCGGCCGCCAGGAGCGTGCGCATGGAAACCCGGTTGCCCGCACGGGATTCCGGCAGGGACGAAATCGGCACGCTCTCGGTCGATCTCGCGCACATCGCCGAGAATCTCTCGACGCATCGGTCCGAGCTCCACCGGGCCAAAAGCTTTGTCGAGCGCCTCCCCCACCCGATGCTTGTCGTCGACGCCGCGGGCATGATCAACTACGCCAATAGAGCGGCCCTGATCCTCTTGAACTACGAAGAGCGCGAACTCATGGGAAAGAGGGCGTCCTCCCTCTTCGTGAGGGAGGAGGAACCGGGGTGGATCCTCGGGGAGTGCGGGGACGCGGCGCGGGAGAATATCTGGCGGTGCAAGGACGGGACCCACGTCCCGGTGTCGGTTCGCATCGGGGCGCTCTCGGAGGGCGGCGGCGGAGACTCCGTGATGATCGCGACGGATATCAGCGGGAGAGAGAGCGCTCAATCAGCGCTCCGCGAGAGCGAGAGGCGCTACAGGGGTCTTTTTGACGATTCACCCATCTCCCTATGGGAAGAGGACATGTCCGGGATCAAGAGACGCATCGACGAGTTGCGCGCGTCAGGCGTCTCCGAGCTCGGGAAGTACCTCGATGAACATCCGGATGAGGTTGCGCACTGCGCCTCACTCCTGGGGGTGATAAATGTGAACAAGGCGACCCTCGTCCTGTATGGGGCCGACAGCGTGGAGAAGTTCAGGTCAGACACGCTCGCCTTTTTCCCGAAAGAAGTCCTCGCCATCTTCAAGAATGAAATCCTTGCCATCGCGGAAGGGAAAACCAGTTTTGAATGCGACACTATAGCCAAGACCGTGGACGGCGGGGAAAAGTACGTACATCTGAGCTGGTCGGTACTTCCGGGGCACGAGGAGACCTACGGACACGTGTTGCTCACCATCATGGACATCACTGCACACACGCGGGTGGAGAAGGCGTTGCGCACGAGCGAGGCTCAGCTTTCCAATGCGTTGAAAATGGCCCACGCCGGCCACTGGGAGTACGACGTCGGCAGCGACACGTTTACGTTCAACGACAACTTCTACCGAATATTCCGGACCACGGCCGAGAAGGTGGGTGGGTACAAGATGTCCTCGGCGGACTACGCGCGGAGGTTCTGTCATCCCGACGACGCGCCCATGGTGGCCAAGGAGGTGCAGGCGGCGATCGATGCCAGCGATCCAAATCACGATCGCCAGTTCGAACACCGGATCTTGCGCGCCGACGGGGAGGTCGGTTACATGGCGGTGCGTTTCTTCATTACCAAAGACCGGCAGGGGCGTACCGTAATGACCTATGGTGTTAATCAGGATATCACCGAGCGCAAGCGGGCCGAGGAGACGCTGCGGGAATCCGAAGAACGATTTCAGCAACTGTTCGACAACATGGCCGACGGGGTGGCAATCTATCAAGGGGTGGATGAGGGTCAAAACTTCGTCATCGTGGACATGAACAAGACAGGACAAGCCCTGAGCAAGGTCAGCCTGGACGAGGCGGTTGGCCGACGGGTCACGGAGGTCTTCCCAGGGGTGGAGCGGGTGGGGCTTCTGGACGTCTTCAGGCGTGTCTGGCGGACCGGACAGCCGGAGCACCATCCGCTCATGGAGTATGCCGATGGACGCATCGTGCAATGGGTGGAGAACTACGTGTACAGGCTCCCTTCGGGACTGATTGTCGCGATCTACTCCGACACCAGCGAGAAGCACCAGGCCGAGCAAGCACTGCAGGAGAGCGAAGAACGATATCACACCATGATGGAACAAGCTGCCGACGGCGTTTTTCTGCACGATGAAACCGGCCGGCTATTGGACGTCAACCGAAAGGCATGTCAGTACCTCGGCTATACCCGTGAAGAACTGCTTTCCAAGTCCATTGCGGACATCGATCCAACGGCGATCCAAGACGGAAAGTATGAGTTATGGGGTAAAATTATTGCAGGTGAGGAGTACACTTTCGAGGGCTGTCATTTACGCAAGGACGGAATCGTCATTCCCGTGGAAGTGACGCTGGGTCCAGTGCTCCTGCCTCATGGCCCGGCAATCCTCGGCATCGTGAGGAACATCACCGAGCGCAAGCTCTCCGAGGAGAAGGAGAGGGAGATGGAGCGGCGGCTCCTGCACTCCCAGAAGCTCGAGAGCCTTGGGGTGCTGGCGGGAGGCATCGCCCACGACTTCAATAACCTGCTCACGGCCATCCTCGGGAACATGGACCTGGCCCTCGACGATCTCTCCCCTCTTTCCCCCGCCCGCCAAAGCATCGAGGAGGCCATCCATGCCACCAAGCGCGCGGAGGCCCTCACGCGCCAGATGCTCGCCTATTCGGGGAAGGGGCGGTTCATCATCGCCGACCTTGACCTGAGCGAGCTGGTGGAGGAGAACGCCTACATGCTCAAGGCGGCACTATCCAAGAACGTGAAGCTGAATCTCCGCCCGGGGAGGGGAATCCCCCCCATCTCCGCCGACGCGGGGCAGATTCAGCAGGTGGTGATGAATCTTATCACCAACGCCTCGGAGTCGATGGGGGAGCAGGCCGGCATCGTGGCCCTGTCGACGGGAGTGATGGACTGCGACGATGCCCACCTGAGCCGCAGCCGGCTGGAGGAGAAGCCCGCGCCGGGGCGGTACGTATTCCTGGAGGTGACCGACACGGGGTGCGGGATGGACGGGGAGACGCAGGGGCGGATCTTCGACCCGTTCTTCACGACCAAGTTCACGGGGCGGGGGCTTGGCATGTCGGCGGTGCTGGGGATCGTGCGCGGGCACGGGGGCGCCATCATGGTGGAGAGCGAGGTCGGCAAGGGAAGCACCATCCGGGTGCTGTTCCCTGTTTCAAAAACGGCGTCTATGGAGCGCGGACCCAGGGAGAAAGCCGCGAAGGGCCGGCTACGCGACGCCGGGAAGCCGCCCCTCTCCGGCGCAATCCTGATCGTCGACGACGAGGAGATGGTGCGCAGGCCGTGCGCTGCGATGGTGACGCACGCCGGCTACCGGGCTCTCACGGCGGCGGGCGGGGACGAGGCGGTGGCGCTCTTCCGGGACCACGCGGACGAGATCGTCTGCGT
>JAZDKG010000203.1:0-4527 GCA_043803205.1 Planctomycetota bacterium | reverse complement strand
GAACACAATGGCTCCGCGACCGTGAATCAGAGCTTCTTCATGTGGTGTCCACTTAGAGCCCCGGAAACAGGCCCTTTGTTAGCTCTTACTGATGGATGGCGTTAGACTTGCGCCGATTAGGAGAAGCAGTACGGACTGCCGAGAACCGACCGAATGTCCAGGTCCCCCAGTGCAGGCGGCCGGTCGATCCTGACGACGCTCGGATAGCGTTTCCTCATCTGCCGCCAGAGAGCTTCAAGCAGGGGCTCCTCGTGAACGCGCACAAACTCTTCCCGGAGTATGTCGCGCATCCCGTCCATGTTCTCAGCGTGCGTCCAGAAGCAGTCGTGGACGGCGGCGAAATGAATCCCCGCCTTCCCGCACGCTTGCGCCGTCCTCATCATGTGCGCCGCGTCTATCGAATGGACGAAGTTGGGAGCGAACGCGCGCGCCTGCTTCTTATCATCAATGGGACAGTTCTCAGACCAGACGTTCACGCTGACTCGTCCCAGCTTCGTGCGCTGCCTCTTCGTCCTTTCATCGCGGTAAGGCTGTTCGACCTCCATCCCCAGAGGCGTCGTCCAGCGCACCGTCTCCTGCCCCTTCCCCGCGATCCGCTTTCCGCAGTCCTGCAACCAGTCCCACGCCTCAAGGACTCGCGGAAAGCTCTTCCCAAGCTCCGCGCGCAGTTCCTTGGAAAGTTGCTCGACCACCTCTTTCAGTATCGCCGCGTCTGAAGCTCCGAAGACTCTGTAGAGCTTCCCGTCTTCGTCCTCGTAGATGTCCACATACCCGATCAAGTCTCTTAGCTTCCCCCGGAGCTTTCCGCGCCGCCGCCATTCCGTCGCGCCATAGGCCAACGTCATAATGACCGACTTCAGGTTGCGCCTGTCGAAACACTCCATCGGGATCGGCGGCCCATCAGGGAGAAGATTGACCCACACGTTCCCGGCCCCCGGCTGTCCGGGACCGGTCTTGAACGTTCGCTCCTTCGCCCTCGCCAGCAGCCGCCCCACCATGCCGTAAAGGTCCGCCGGGCTCTCGGCCGGTACGAGGTTTGTTTCCCTCCCCGCGTCAGCGTCCCGCAACATGGCGGCGTACTGCTGCCAGCCGCTATTGCTCGCGTCCACGTGAACGGGAAGGTGCTTCGCCGCCTCTTCATCGTTCAGGGCGATAGCAGCCGCGAGCGCCTGGTACGGGTCCTCCACGTCTCTCCAGCACGTATTCTTCAGGGGGTCCGCCGCCCAGCCCTTGATCTCCCCGTCGTGCTCCTGCACCCACTTCAGCCGTTCGTCAAACGACTCCTTGTCATGCCCGCAGCGGTTCGCCAAGTGTATCTTGAGCCACTTCCGCCCCTTCTCCGTCAACTCTTTCCCCTCAGCAAACTCAAGGAGCCCCCGGCACACGTCGTCGCCGTGGTGATTGAGAAGCTCAGGTATCGGGTAAGCCCGTCCCCGGAAGTCGATCCTGTGCGGAAACCAGATGGAAGGCTCGTCCGCGAATCTTTCCGCGATCTTCAACTTGAAGGGAAGCTCCCTGATCCAGCGCAGCCTGCTGAATATCTTCGCTCGCTCCCCCGCCGCGTATAGCAGTTCCATGAACCGGGGGTCTGCTTGCCCTCCAATCTGCCCCTGTTGCGCCAGCATCTCCTCGCGCTTCTTCAGCGAGCGCGGCAGTTCGTCCAGGCGAGCGTAAAGCCCCTTCGCCTCGTCCCGCAGCTTTACCCCGTCCGCTTTCAGCACCCCAAGGATTCGTCTGTTGATCCGCCAAGGTGTCGCGTCCAGGACGTTTACCGCCTCCCGCACCGCCTCATTGACTCTTGGCGGCCTCCTCTCCCCGCGCCCCGCGAACCTTGGTGTCCTCAGACCCTCGAAGTACCCTCCCGTCCTTTGCGCGGTCCACCTTTGCGGGGGTCTAACCATCGGGGGATATTGCGGGAGCAGACTTCCCACGTACTCCGCTGTCCGATCCGTCCCCTCGTCTATCGCCCGCAGCGCCCAAGGCGCAAACCGAAGCCGATATGGGGTCTTTCTTGCCCCCTTTCCTCTTGGCGCTCGCTTCTTGCTGAATACCCTTTCGTGAATCAGCGCGGGGAAACCGCTCGCAGCGTCAACGTCCAGGAGAAGCCCTATCAGGCGCGCCCCGACGTGGAACGGCTCCAGAGGCTTCGGCTTCTTCCGTCCGATTGCCCTGCAAACCGCCTTGCCGAGACGCTCCGCGACCTTGACTGGCCCCGCGCCGTCGGAAACCTCGTCTTCCTCTTCGTCCTCGGGGTCTTCTGTTTCGCGTTTGAGAAGGCACGCGCCCAGCACCTCGGAGAACGTGCCCCCTATGAGCACCTCGGTATCTGCCTTGCGAATCACGGCGTCCTCGATCCTGAGACGCCGCCCGCGCTGTTGCTGTGCAGCCTCGATTGCCTTGCGGAAGGGCGCATACCATCGGTCCACGATTTGCCCGGCGGACGAAAGGAGCGCCCCGCCACCGCCCCTCTTCTTCGCGTTGTCCAGACGCTTGCGGACGCGCTCGATCCCGCGCGTTCTCGCCTCAGCCTCAACTTCCTTCTCGGTGAGCACGCCTCCCCCTTGCATCCCTAAGCGCCCCCCGTGGTTGCGACTGCACTCCCCGCAGCCAGCGAAGAGGCAGCGTTCGCCCTCTCCCGCAATACTATTCGTCGCCCCCCAGGATGATTGGCGGCGTGATGGTGTAAGGGTTGTTTGGGCTGAGGGGGCTGAACTGGCTTCCGTAGGTCCCGTAAGGATTATTGATACTAAGCGGCGAGTATCGGCTCCCGTACGTACCGTAGGGATTCGAAATCGACTCAGCATCATAGGGGTTCGAACTGAGCCTTCCCAGATACGTGCCGTCTTCCCCGTAAAGTCTTGGTGCCGACAATGTGTAAGGATTCGAGGGGCTCAAGCTGCTATACGGGCTACCGAACATACTGTAAGGGTTGCGAATGCTGGTCGCAGAATACCGGCTGCCAAACGGCCCGTACGGATTCGAAGTAGAATCCAAGGCGTACCGATTACCCCGAAACCGACCAAGATACTCAGGTTTGGATGAAGCGTCGAACGATGAGGAAAGCGCGCGACCCCTTGTCCCCAAGCCAAGCGTGTTCTGACTGCCGTCGGGAAAGCGGAAGCCGAGTTCCAATCGCCCCCTGTGGAGGTCATCCGCCTCTTGGATCTCTGCCTCCATCTCCTGTGGCGACATTGGTTTGTTCATAGAGAGCGATAGTGCTGGTTGCGGGGTCATCCCAAGGACTGTCAGCACAGGATTACGGATTCTCCCCCCGAATAGCCTTATGCCATTTTTCCCCGAACCATCAAGCGGACCTGGAACCTCTCCCACTTGCCTGCCGATTGAAACCCGGATACCGTTCGAATCGGCCTGAAGCACAAAGGGATACCACGCGCCCCGAACAGTCTTCTCGAACTTCACCGGCCATGCGAACTGTGGGACGGGCAGTCCTTGCAGCAAGCGCCGCTTTACACGGACACCGCCCCCGTACACCTCGTATCGGTGAAGACCATCTGTCTCACGTAGATACCATTCTACTCCTCCCTCATGGATCGAACGCGGGTTGCCCGAGAACGCCACTTGACCCGTGAGGATGAACGCCCTTCCTTCTGTCCCAAGCAGTTGAATGTAGGTGTCTCTACTGCTCGTTATCGTCCCATCGCGGCTGATGGAACACCCGTCCAGTTGATTTCCCACAAACGCGCGCCCTTCGGGAGATAGCAGCGTGACGCCCTGAGCGTCCACCTCTACGCTTGCAAGAACAACGGCCAACACAACGCCGCCACAAAACCTCACAGTGAGAGGGAACATGTTCGTACCTCCCAGCACCCGGTTTCCCGCCCCGCCTACCATCCTACAGAGAGAACGCCGCCGAGTCTGCATTTTTTTGCCGGACGTGGACCCTTCCGCGCGCCCCGTCGCCGGAAGTGTCTTTCAGGCCCCTCCCCCGCCGGTGGGGGGTGCGCCGCAGCACCGCCGCCCCCTCCCCCTGTCTGACCTTCCTCCCCCGCCCCGTGAGCTTCCATTCCTCCTTTCGAGTAGGGGGGGAGAACGATACCGCGCCGTCGAACCCTCGCGCCACAGGGCAACGTTGCGCGCGTAGTGCCGTCTTGGAAGGTCGCCTTCTCGTCTTCCCGAATGATGGTCGGCAATCCCCGTCGCGCCGCCCCGTCCCCTTCGCGCCCGTAGGTGAGAAGCCTACCTCTTCGCCGCCTTGACCATCGCCCCGATGCCCGCCTTGAGCGCGTCGGGGAGGGTGCCCCACGCCTCGCAGACGGTCGCCAAGTCAGGCCGAATCTCGCGGATTTTGAGCAAGCACGCGCCCAAGACGCTCGCAGCGTTTTCCGTAAGGTCTTGCGCCGTAACAGGGTTGCCGCTATCATGCTCCGGTTTCCTAAACCGTAGGTCGCAGGTTCGAGTCCTGCCGGGCGTACCAAGTCAGAAAAGGCCGAGAACGCTTGAGAATTAGCGTTTTTCGGCCTTTTTTCTTCGGCCTCGGCTTCCGGCTTGTTCTTGCTTCTAGTCAGA
>JAZDKG010000202.1:0-21359 GCA_043803205.1 Planctomycetota bacterium | reverse complement strand
CCAAATCCGTCCCCGCCCTCTACGCTCTGTATGTCCACCGGGGGGGGGGGGGCCCCGCCCCGCCACGGGGGGCGGGGGCCGCCCCCCTTTCCTCTATCTCAAGGAGTTTCGGATGCTACGGTGCCTGCCCATTCGCCCGCTTCTACTCCTAGCCGCCTGCGCCGCGATGGCGGCTGGATGCGGCCAAAAGGGCGCCCCTCCGGCGACCTCTCAGAACACGCCTCTTCCGACGATCGACACCGCCGCCGTCACCGACGTCGTGGAGGTCGTGTCCTTCGCCGTCAACCCGACCGACAACTCCTGGGCCATCCTCGAGCTCAAGGTGAAACAGGGATGGACCGGTCGGGAGCTTGTCCTTGAGGTCGGCGAAGGCCGCGCCATCCCCATCTCTTCCGGAGCCGCTACGGGAGACACCGTCCGTCAGAACCTCGAGTTCTTCCTCTTCAAGTCCGCCCCCGCCGTGCGCTTGGCTTGGCGAGAAATCTCTCCCGGCTAGTCCGCCGGCGAGTGAGCGCTTGGGGCCGGTTCCCAGAGATCGCTCTCGGGATCCACGACGTGGAGGAGCGGCTCCCCCGCGTCAAGTCGCCTCAGGTTCTCAACGAACTCTTCCTCCGCGAGCGATAGATATGTTGGGGCGATCGCGGCGGCGTGAGGCGTGACGATCACGTTCTCCATCCCGCGCAGCTTCGACTGCGCCCGAAGCGGTTCCTCCTCGAACACGTCCAGCCCCGCGCCGGCGAGGCGTCCCTTCTCAAGCGCCCTTATGAGCGCCCTCTCGTCTACGCAGTTCCCCCGTCCGACGTTGTAGAGGTACGCGGAAGGCTTCATCCACGCGAGTTCCCTCTCGCCGATGAGGCGCGTCGTCCGCTTCGTGCTCGGGAGGCAGAGCACGATGTGGTCGCTCTGCGAAAGTGCCTGGCGCAGCCCATCCGTCCCGAAGATCGCGTCGAAGGGGAACTCGGGCCGCGCTGCCTGCCGTCGCACTCCCAGCGTGCGCATCTCGAAGCACTTCGCCTTGCGCGCGACGTGCGTCCCGACGTTCCCCGCCCCGATGACGCCAAGGGTTTTTCCAGCGAGCGTCCCCCCGCTCCCGTCGAGGATCTCGCGGCTCCATTCGCCGGCGCGCTGCATCCGGCGGCACGCCTCGAGCCTTCGTTCGAAACTGAGCATCATCGCCAGGATCGATTCCGAGATGATCCTGCCGTGGAACGTCCCGCGCGTGACAGGGATTCCGCTTGCGCGCAGCTCCTCGGATGCCACCCAGTCGAGGCCCGCCGCCGGCGTCGCCACCCATCGCAGCTTCTTTCCCATTGCCACCCAACCCGGCTCGAACACCCAACCCCAGTAGACCTCGGCGCCCGGGAGGTTCGCCAGCGCCATCTCCTTGTTCGTGGCGGCGAGGAGCTCATGCTCCGGGAAGTCGCTCCGGAGTTTAGCGAGCTGTTCGTCTCCGAGCGTCCAGCATCGCATGGAGCTCACGAGGTGGATTAGAACCTTCATCCTGGATCTCCCGCCTGATCGAAGGAACCGCCCCAGTGTACCATATGGCGGCCCTTCCGCGAAGCTCGGAAGATGAGGATTCGCCACGAAGACCCGAAAGCACCAAGGTTGCACGAAGGGCTTTGTGAACCTTCGTGTCCTGGTGCCTTGGTGGCGGGTCTTGCCTTTTCTCCTTGCGGCGTCCCCTATTTATGATAGGCTATTATATGAACGTATTCCCCGCCGCCTCAAGCTTGAGGAGGATCGATAGATGGCTACAAAGAAGAAAGCCGAGATCAAGAACATCACCGCGAGCTACGACACGGGGATCAAGTACAAGGTCCCGTACTCGTTTTTCGGCTCGATCTACGACGCCGATGAGCGCCGGATGATCGCCGAGGCCCTCAAGCAAGACACCCTCACCATGGGTCCTCAGGTGGTCGAGTTCGAGAACGAGTTCGCCCGGATGTGCGGCGGGGGCGTCTTCGCCCGCGCCGTCTCCAACTGCACCACGGGCATGCACGTTGCGACGCAGGTGATGGGCCTCGGCAAGGGCGACGAAGTCATCGTCACCCCGAACACCTTCATCGCCACCACCCTCGTGCTCCTCAAGGAGGGCGTCAGGCCCGTCTACGCCGACATCAACCCGCACACCTACAACATCGACCCCGCCCAGATCGCCAAGAAGATCACGAAGCGCACAAAGGCGATCTACGTCGTCCACTACGGGGGCCTGTGCTGCGACATGGAGCCGATCGTCAAGCTCGCCCGGAAGCGCGGGCTCTATGTCCTCGAGGACTGCGCCCACGCGCCGGGAGCGAAGGTCCGCTTCGCCAACGGCAAATGGATGACCGCCGGCGCCATCGGCGACATCGCCTCCTTCTCCTTCCACTCCCTCAAGAACATGACGACCTGCGGCGAAGGCGGGATGATCACCACAACCCACCAGGACTGGGTGCCGGCGATCGAGGCCCTGCGCTGCATGAACCTTAAGCATTGGCCCGGACAGAAGGATTACTGGATCCCCTCCCACTTCGACGTGGACGACGTGAACGGCCGATGGGGATGCAACTACCGCATGAACGAGATCCAGGCCGCTAGCGGACGCGCCCAGCTCCGCAAGCTTGCGAAGCTCAACGACCTCAGGCGCAAGATCGGCTTCGCCCTCATCAAGGGCCTCGCTGGTGTCGAGGGCATCACCTGTGCGAGCGAGCCCTCTGGCTACCGCCACGTCTTCCACCTCTTCACCGTCTGCGTCGGGAAGGAGCTCGGGTGCTCCCGCGACGACTTCCTGCGCATCCTCGCCTACGAGGAGGGAGTCCAGGGGATCCTCCACTACCAGCCGACCTATCACTTCACGGGCCTCAAGAAGCTCGGGATCACCGGCCGCTGCCCGAACGCCGAGGAGTTCTTCTATCGGCGCGAGTTCAACATCCCCATGCACCCGCGTCTCACGATGAAGGACGTCCGAACGATGGTCCGGGCGATCGCCAACACCGTGCGCAAAGTGAAAGCCGGCCACAGGTACGCGCCCGGCGCCTGACGGCGGCGCCCTTCGGGTCCCCCCGCGCTTGACGGCCCTCCCTTCGCCGCTAACATGGCTTCTATTCACCTGAGGGGGCGAAGGGCATTCATGAAGGTGATCGAGAGGTTCTTAGCGACGGCCCAGGACTACGCGTCCAAGGTCGCCTTGTGGGATTCCGACCGCCCCTACACGTACGCCGACCTCAGGCGGGCGGTGGACGTCCGCGCCCATCACATCCTGATCTCCACCTCCCGCCAGAACGTCGGGCTCCTCCTGCCCACCGGCGCCGAGTTCGTGGTGAGCTACTTCGGGGCGTTGCTCGCGAACAAGACCCCCGTGCCGGTGAGCGCCTACCTCTCCCCGCACGAGCTGGTCCACGTCGTCGAGGACGCGCATCTCGACTGCATCCTCTCGACGGGGGATCTCGCCTCCCAGCTTGACGAGACGGAAGCGTCCGTCGTCCTCGTCGAGAAGCTCGAGCCCTCTCCCACGAAGCTCAGGCCCGTGGACGTCGCTTCCGCTGCCCCGCACGCCGGCCTACTCTACACCGCCGGCTCCGAGGGAAAACCCAAGGGCGTCCCCCTTTCCGACCTCAACCTGCTGGCGAACCTCGCCGGCTGCCGGCGCGCCATCGACTTCAACGACCGGTTCGTGATCCTCGGTACCCTCCCCCTCTTTCACTCGCTCGCCCTCACTACCACCGTTCTCCTCCCGCTCCTCTGGGGCGCAACCGCCGTCTATGTCGGGAAGTTCGACCCCCTCCGCGTCCTCTCCGCGATTGAGCGTCGCCGCGTCACCGCCGTCGTCTCCATCCCTTCCCTCTACCGCATCCTGCTCGCGCGCACCGCCGATGTCGCGCTCCCCGACATCTCCACCCTCACCTACGCGATCTCGGGCGGGGAGCCGCTCGGGGAGGCCCTCCGGACGGCCTTCGCCGACCGCTTCGGCGTAGACCTCCTCAACGGCTACGGACTCACCGAGGCCTCCCCCGTCGTCTCCGTCAACACGCTGAAGGAGAACCGCCCCGGCTCCGTCGGGAAACCCCTTCACAACGTCCGCGTGCGCATCGTCGATCCCGACACGAACGACGCCCTCCCCCCGGGCGTCCCGGGCGAGATTCGCGTGGAGGGCCTCTCCATCATGGAGGGCTACCACAACCGCCCCGACCTCACCCGCGAGCGCTTTACGCCCGACCGGTTCTTCCGCACCGGTGACGTCGGTATGCTCGACCGCGACGGCTTCCTTCACGTCACCGGCCGCCGGAGCGAAATGATGATCGTCAGCGGCGAAAACGTCTTCCCCCAGGAGATCGAGGAGGCGATCGCCCGACACGAGGCCGTCCTCGAGGTCGCGGTGACGGGCGTCCTCGACGAGACGCGGGGCGAGGTCCCGAAGGCCTTCGTCGTGCTCGCGCCGGGAAAGACCGCCTCGGAGGAAGAGATCCGCCAGTGGTGCCGGGGCATCCTCCATCCCTCCAAGGTTCCCCGATCCGTCGAATTCCGCCCGCAGCTCCCCAGAGGCCCGACGGGGAAGGT
This sequence comes from Planctomycetota bacterium, assembly GCA_043803205.1. Lineage (GTDB taxonomy): Bacteria > Planctomycetota > DG-23 > JAZDKG01 > JAZDKG01 > JAZDKG01. The sequence goes on along the minus strand of JAZDKG010000202.1, from coordinate 16,820 downwards.
CTTGCGTCGGGAGCTTAAGTCTGCGTAAGGATCCCCCCATGGTGACCGTCCGGGACATTACCGAGCGCATCGTCTCCAACATCGAGAAGGTCGTCATGGGGAAGCGCGGTGTGATCGAGCTGGCGCTCGCCTGCCTCTACGGAGAAGGGCACATCCTCTTCGAGGACGTCCCGGGCGTCGCCAAGACCATGCTGGCGCGGTCGCTGGCGCTCTCTTTCGGCGTCTCCTTCCAGCGCATCCAGTGCACCCCGGACCTGCTCCCCACCGACGTCACGGGGACAAGCGTCTTCAACCAGAAGACCGCCGAGTTCGAGTTCCGCCCCGGGCCCATCCTCTCCAATATCGTCCTTGCCGACGAGATCAACCGCGCCACCCCGCGCACCCAGAGCGCCTTTCTCGAGGGGATGCAGGAGCACCAGGTCACCGTGGACGGAAAGACCCACCCCTGTCCTTCGCCCTTCATGGTCGTCGCCACGCAGAACCCCGTCGAGCACGAGGGCACGTTCCCCCTTCCCGAGGCGCAGCTCGACCGGTTCATCATGCGTATCTCGGTCGGCTATCCCACCTTCGAGGATGAGATGACGATCCTCCAGAAGCTCCAGAAGGAACACCCGATTCAGCACCTCGGCCCCGTTGCGACCGCTTCGGAACTCGTCGCTATCATCCGCGCTGTCCGCGAGGTGCACATCGAGCCCGCCGTCCGGCGGTACCTCCTCATGATCGTCCGCGCCACCCGCGACCATCGCGACCTCGCGCTCGGCGCCAGCCCCCGCTCCGCGCTCGCCTTGGAGCGCGCCTCCCAGGCCCTCGCCGCCGTCGCGGGCCGCTCCTTCGTCCTCCCGGACGACGTGAAGCGCGCCGCGCTTCCCGTCCTCGTCCATCGCGTCCTTGTACGTCCGGAGAGTCGCATCCGTCGCGTCACCGCCGGTTACGTCCTCGCACAGATTCTGGAGGAGACCGCCGCCCCCGTCGGGAAGCCGCAGGAGCTCACGGGCTTCGAGAAGGGATAGGAGCCTTCCCCTTGCGCGTCGCGTTCACGAGCGACCTCCACACCGATTCGAGCGTCCTCAACCAGGAGGCCGTCGCCGAGCTCGTCCGTCTCGCTCGCGAATCCCGCCCCGACTGCCTGGTCGTCGCGGGAGACGTCTCCGCCGACCCCGAGGAGCTCGAGCGTTATCTCGCCGCATTCGCCGCGGTCGACGTGCCCCGGATTTTCGTCCCTGGGAACCACGACGTATGGCTCCATCCCAGGGGTGACCGCGCCGTCCCGGGGAACTCCACCTCCAAGTACGACCGCCTCATCGCCCGTCGTGCGCGCCAGGCGGGTTTCCACCCCGTCTGGCGCTCTCCGGCCATCGTCGCCGACACCGCCTTCGTCGGCACCGACGGCTGGTACGACTACTCCTTCGCGCCGGAGACGCTGCGCCTCGGGCCGGCCGACTACGCGCGCAAGGAGTACGGCGGCCTCGCCTGGCAGGACCGGCACTTCGCCCGCTGGAAGCCGAGGGCCTCAGACCCCTCGGCCGACGAGTGCCTGAGCGACACGGAAGTCGCCGACATGCTCAACGACGACCTCCGCAAGCTCCTCGCGCGAGTCTCCCGCAGGCGCGCCGTCTCCCGCATCGTCGCCGTCACCCATCACCTCCCCTTTCGCCAGATGGTCCGCTACCACAACAATCCCCGCTGGGACTACTTCTGCGCCTTCATGGGGAACGAGAAGATGGGGTGCCTCATCGAGTCGTTCGACAAGGTCACCCACGTCCTCGCCGGCCACACCCACGTCCGGATGGACCTGCGCGTCGGACGCCTGCGGTGCCTGACGAGCCCCCTCGGGTACCTCGCGCGGAAACGCGAGCCCCTCGACGAGGAGATCCGAAAGGCCCTCACCCTCATCGAGCTCGACGAGCCGTGAAAGAGATCCTCTCCCGCAGCCGCTTCCTCGCCGGCGCCCTCGCGCTGGCGTTGTTCGCTCACCTCTTTTCGTTCCCCTACCTTGCGCTTGTGGGCTGGACGGCGTTCTTCGTGCTCCTCTCCAGCCGTCTCCTTGTGCGCTACTGGATCGCGCACCTCTCCGTCGAGCGCAGCTTCCCCCTGCGCAAGGGACGCATCGGCGACGCCGCCCGCGGGACCGTCAAGGCCGAGAACACCGGCCGCCTGCCCGTCCCCTTCCTCATCCTCCGTGAGCACGTCGATCCGGGCGTGAAGTTCCAGGGGGCGCGGAGCGCCCTCGGGATGCTCCTTCCGGGACGCACCATGGAGCTTCTCTACACCGTCACCTTCGAGAAGCGGGGGTACTTCCAGTTCGGCCCGGCGGGCGTAGAGACCGGCGACCTCTTCGGCTTCTTCAAGCGCTTCCGCTCCACGGGCGGGTCCGACCATGCCCTCATCTATCCCAAGACGCTCGTCCTCTCCCGCTACGACGTCGCTTCCCGGCGGCCCATCGGCGAGCTGCGCATCACCCATCGCCTCTTCGAGGACCCCCTCCTCGTCGCGAGCGTCCGCGAGTACCGCCCAGGGGACCCCCTGCGTCACATCCACTGGAAGGCCAGCGCCCGCACCGGCGTTCTCCAGACCAAGATCTTCGACCCGACCACCGTGATCGGCGCGACCGTCGTCCTCGACTTCGATCGCGCCCGCTACGGGGCGAACCCGGTCGGCGTCGCCCGCAGCGAGCTCGCCGTCACCCTCGCCGCTTCCGTCGCCTACCACGTCTATAGCAAGCGCGAGAAGGTCGGCTTCCTCACGAACGGCTCCGATGCCGCGGAGCGCATGCGCTTTGCTCCCTCGGACGCGGAAGCCTCCGCGCGCAGGGACGCCCTCTCGCACGGCAGGCCCGCCCGCGCCTCTGGGCCCCCGACGGGGATGCTGATCCCTACCCGCCGCTCCGAGGAGCAAGCCACGCGCATCCTCGAGGCCCTCGCGCGCGTCGAGCTCTCCGAGGGCTTCCCCCTCGAGCAGCTCCTCGCGACGTTCGCCCCGCGCTTGCCCCGCGACGCGTCGCTCATCGTCATCACCGAGCACGTGGACGGTCCCCTGGCGGCGTGTCTGGAGAGCCTGCGCGCAGGCGCGTTCGCCGTGCGCGTCCTGTGCGTGACCGACCCGACGACCTACCGCGCCAGCCTCTCGGCGCTCGCTTCCGCCGGCATCGACTCCCAGCTCGTCGCCGACGAAGGGGACATGAATGAGATCGCCATCCGCGGAATCTGAGGGCGAGATGTTCGCCGTCGGCGTCGCGAACTTCCTAGCCTGCGCGGCGGTCGTCGCGCTTGTCGCCGGCGCCCTCTTCTTCCTGGTGGACCTGCACGTAAGGCTTTCCGCCGGCGCAAGCGCCGTCAGCCCGCTCACCCCCATCCTCTTCCTCATCGGAGTCGTCGCCATCCAGCGCCTCCGCGCTAGGGGGAATGAGATCCCCTATTGGCCCGTCTACGTCGTGGGGCTTGCCTTCGCCATGCTCTACAACCTCTCGCGCACGACCGGGGGAGCGCCCTCGGACGCCAAATTCGTCCTCTACGCCGGCATCGCGGTCCTCTGGCTCGTCGCCGATCGGCTCGCCCGCGTAAGCACCATGGACTTCTCCGACGTCGACTCGTCGGCCGCAGGGATCCTGTCCGACGAACCCGCCCTCCCGGGCGAACGCGTCCGCGAGATCCGCATCCTCAAGCATCCGGGCGCCCTCGTGCTCCTCTTCTCCTTCGTGACGCTCGCCATCTTCCTCGTCGGCGAGCGATACGTCACGGGCGGCTCCCTCGGCGAGACCGCCTGGTATGCCAAGTTCTCTCTCGTCGGGGCGCTCGCACTCCTAGCGATCGCGGCGATGTTCGCCCACCTGCGCTATTGTTTGCGCAGCCGAATCGAGCGTTCGAGGGGTTTCCTCCCCGTCTGGCTCCTTTCAGCGGGCGTGCTCATCGCGGGCGCGATGCTCCTCGCCTCGCTCATCCCCCGCACGGACCTTGCTCTCCGCAAGGAAACGCTTACCCTCGCCCGCAAGGCTTACCGAGTGGTCGCCCCCGTCACGGGAGGCCCTTCCTCCAGCGAGCCAGGGAAACGTTCGGGGGAGGCCCCCAACGACTCGGAGCGTGCGAAGAGCGAGAAGCCCCATCCGAGCGGGCAGGTCTCCGAGGAAGGTGCGCGGCGGTCCGGCTCCGGTCAGGGAGGGAACGCCGGCGGACGCGGTCAAGGGCAATCCCCGCGGGAGACTCCTCAGATCCCTGCGCTTCTCGCAAGCCTCTTTCGCTTCCTGCGCTACCTGGCTTGGCTCGCCGTGCTTCTGGGAGTCCTCTACGTTCTCCTGCGCTTCGGCAGGCGAATCCTCGGTGAGGTCTCCAGTCTTGGCGGGATCCGCGGGAAGATCGCCGCCGCCCTCGAGCGACTCCTCGCCCGAATCCTGGGCATCGGCGCCTCCCTTCGCAAGCTCTTCGCCGCCCGCCCGAGTCGGGGCGTCCCCCAAGGGACCCCCTTTCACAACCCCTTCCTCATCCGTGAGATCCTTGAGGACCGCCCCGTGGACGAAGCCGTCCGGTACGCGTACGAGGAAATGCGCAGGATCGCCGACGACCTTCCTCCCCGCGGGCGCTCGGACCTCACCCCCTACGAGTTCCTCCGCGAGCTCCCGGAGCCCCTGCGCCCCTTCGCCCGCGAGGTCGCCGCCCTCACCGAGCTCTACGTGCTTGCAGCCTATTCCGCCCGCGCTCTGGAGGAAAAGTTGCGCAAGGAGCTCGTTCCAATCTGGGATCGCCTCATCATGTTCGCTGAGACAACTGCGCCATCTGGCGACGCGGGCGACACATGATGCCGCGGGCGCCCTATGCGTGCGACCACCGATACGATGATGCGATGAAGGCTTGCGCCTCCTCCACGCTCTCGCAGCCGAACGCGAGGAGGAGCCCCTTGCACGAGATCGATCGGCACAGCTCTTCCACCTCATGGGGCTCCGGGAAGAGAACGAGGTTCTTCCCCGCCGCCTGCACCTTCCGGTAGACCTCCGTCCATTCCCCGACCCCGAGCTGCCCCGCGCCGGGGGTCCACTGGATCGCCAGGATCTCGCTCACGGAGAGAAGCTCATCCAGCGTATCGAGCGCGTCCGGACCGTCCAGATGGTAGATGCACCCCTCGACCTTCCTCGCCTGCGCCGCCACCCCAGGCAGGAAGAACTCCCGGAACTGCTCCCTTCCGATGAGCGCGCTCAGGTCGTTCTGCGAAGGGTACACCCGTCGCGGGTGCCAGATCTGCATCCAGCACATGGAGCCGTCTCGCTTCCACTCGACCCACGAGTACACGTCCTCTACAGCGACCTCCCACACCCGAATCGTCTCCTCCATCGCCGCCTTTATGCCTTCGGGGTCGTCCGCGAGGTCGTAGCAGAGTTCCAGCGTCCCCCGCATGGCGGCGACGATGTCCCCGATCCCGCCCACGTCGGGCGTCATCGTGAGATACCGCCCCCGCGAGTTGCGCACGAGTTCTTCCGTCAGTACCCGTCCCCGCCTCCACCAGTCCGCGTCGCGGTCGTACGAGAGCGGCAGCGCCTCCCGCCATGACCGCACCCAGCGCTCCCACCAAACCGTCGTGTTATCGCGAACGGTCGCCCGACATCCCAGCGCAGTGCACAAACACCCCGGCCCCGTGTTCGCCAGGTAGCACGGGAGCGCCTCCGCCCCCCAGAAGGTGGAGAGCGCCCGCGCATGGGCTCTCGCAACGTGATATTCGGGGTCCGTCCACTGCGCTAGAATCGTGTCGGGCGGACGGATGCTCCCCTCCGTCGGGACCCCTGGACGGCGGGCCGTCACCAGGAGCGCCGGCCTTCCAAGGTCCTCCCCTTCCCACCACGCGACGAGCCGGGCCTTCGCTTCCTGGACGTCGCCCTTGATCTCTGGGTCAATCATAGTCCCGTCCGATCGCCTTTTTCCGTTGTCGAGCGAGTCATCAAACCGGGAGTTCCTCCCGTCGGCAAGCCTTTTCCTAGCTTGGCTGTAGCCCATCATTGCCGAGCGGATAGAATCGGCCGGTGGGTGCTTCTCGCACAGTCACGCTCCAGGGAAAGGAGAGCCGCCCTGTCCGAGGTGAGCAAGGAGATCAAGAACGTCGATGTGCTCGAGGAGTTCCGGGTCTGCCCAGCGTGCAACTATCAGCGCGGTTTCCGTGTCTCCTTCTTTCCCCTGCCGCGCACGCGAAGACTGCGGGTCGTCCTCATCTGTCCCGATTGTGGGGCGCGGTACGACATCCGCAAGTCCCTTTGAAGCGCACCCGCCGACCGCCAACTCCATCTTGACCTGCCGCGCTCTTTCCTTATCATGTCCCTTATCGCCTGATCGCTGGGAGCTTCGACCGTGGGTGGATTCTTCGGTGTCGCCTCTAAAGAGGATGTCGTCCAGGATCTCTTCTACGGCACGGACTACCACTCCCACCTCGGCACCATGCGGGGTGGGCTGGCCGTCCGAAACGGTTCCGGATTCGCCCGGGTCATCCACGACATCACCAACGCGCAGTTCCGGTCGAAGTTCGAGAGCGAGCTCCCCCGCATGCGCGGAAAGGTCGGCATCGGCGTCATCAGCGACTACGAAGATCAGCCCCTCATCATCGGCTCCCACCTCGGCCTCTACGCGATCGTCACCGTCGGCGTCGTAAAGAACGCCGCCGACCTCGCCCGCGAGGCCTTCCGCAAACGCGCCACCCATTTCTCCGAGATGAGCGGCGGCGAGATCAACCCCACCGAGCTCGTCGCCACCCTCATCAACCAGGAACCCACCTTCGAGGACGGCATCCGTCGCGCCCAGGAAGCGATCGAGGGCTCCTGCTCCATCCTTCTTCTGACTGACCGCGGTATCTACGCCGCACGCGACCTCCGCGGCCGCACCCCCGTCGTCATGGGCGAGAAGGAAGGTTCATGGGCCGTTACCCTCGAGACCTGCGCCTTCCCCAACCTCGGCTTTGAGACAAGGCGCTTCCTCGGTCCGGGTGAGATCGTCCTGGTCACGCCGGAGGGCGCCGAGGTCAAACGCCCGCCGGGCGACCACATGCAGATCTGCGGCTTCCTGTGGGTCTACTACGGGTACCCGGCTTCAAGTTACGAGGGCGTCAACGTCGAGGTCGTCCGGAACCGCTGTGGCGAGTTCCTCGCCCGAAACGACGACGTCGAGCTCGATATTGTCGCCGGCATCCCTGACTCGGGCACAGGCCACGCCATCGGCTACGCCACCGCGGCCGGCCTCCCGTACCGCAGGCCCTTCGTCAAGTACACCCCCACGTGGCCGCGTAGCTTCATGCCGCAGGATCAGGCGCAGCGCGATCTCGTCGCCCGCATGAAGCTCATCCCTATCCGCGAGCTTATCTCGGGCGTCCGCATGCTCTTCTGCGAGGATTCGATCGTCCGGGGTACCCAGCTCAAGGATACGATCCAACGCCTCTATGACTTCGGCGCCAAGGAGGTCCACATGCGGCCGGCGTGCCCGCCCCTCGTCTACGGCTGCAAGTTCCTCAACTTCTCCCGTTCCCGCAGTGAGCTTGACCTCGCCGCCCGAAAGGCGATCCGGGAGCTTGAAGGTGAGAACCCGCCCGACCTCGAGGACTACGCCCGCGCCGGCTCCGAGCGCAACGCACGCATGATCGAGTCCATCCGCCGCCGCCTGCGCCTCACGACCCTCCGCTACCAGAAACTTGAGGACTTGGTGACAGCGATCGGCCTGCCGAAAAAGAGCCTCTGCACCTATTGCTGGGATGGCTGCGAGGGCTGCCGCTGAAGCGCGCCCCGGGGCCCCTCTTAATAGAGGTTCGCCTCACACGTCCCGATTCCGCCCAGGTAGAAATGGAACCGCACGTTTGGATGGAGCGCTAGGAGCGACATCGGCACGGCGCTGTCAGGGATCTTTTTCGAGATCATGAGCGTCGTCAGGCGCATCCCGAAGGGGTTGTCATGGCACCCCGGATGCCAGATGGACACCCTTTCCGACTTCCACGTTTCCACAGGCCCCACCGTGAGCGCCTTTCTCGGGACGTCTGCCACGCGCCCGCCCGCGGATGACCGGGCGTTCTGGAACACCGTAAGCGGGTGCAGCTCCACCACGCGCGTCCCCAGGGCGAGATACTCCTCGTGAGAGGGGGGCGACTCCCGATGCTTCCCCTTGCGCCGCACCGGATCGTTGAACGCCCAGTGCTTGGTGTCCCCCTGTCCTCCCTGCATCACGAGGCAGCGCGCCGAATCGAAAGTCGCGGCGTACTCGCGGAGATTGTGCGCCTTCGGGAAGTGCAGGTTCTCCTCGGGCATGCGGAGCTTCCTGCGGATCTTGTTGAAGCACAGCTCCCGGTCCGTGCGTTCGAACGAAAGCTCGTGCTCCGTGGAGACGTCCTTGCCGTCCTCGACCCACTCGTCCATCGCCCAGAAATGCGCGTGCGCGAGCTCCAGCTCCAGCTCGTTGACCATTCTCGCCACGAGGGGAAGTTGCTCCGTCGGCCCGATTGGCCCACAGATCCCCGCGGGCCGGTCCTCCGTGCTTTTTCGCCAGGCCTCGATGTACTCCAGCGCCTCCGCTAGGTAGAAGCTCTCGAGCGTCTCGTACGTCCGGATCTCGAACCCCGGGCGCGCAAGCGAAAGCACGTCCTTCGCCGAGAGCCTCGATGCGTCCCTCACGAGATCCCGCTCGAGAGTCGTGTAGTCCCACCACTCCGGGGCGATTGCGCTCATCGGCCTTCCCATTGCTGCTCCTCTCTTTCCTCCACGTCCCGTCCGGGGATCGCTTCGCGGAGGCTATCGCTTGTCCAGGCTCCTCTCATACTCCCGGTCGATTCTCGCCTTGTTCCCGAGAGCCGCCGCGACGGGGTCCGTTTCCTTCGCGCTGAAACCGAGATGGTTGTGCCGCCGCCACCCCTCCGCGTAGCGGAACCGTCCTGACATCCTCCCGACCTCGCGGCTCATCCGCTCCATCGCGTCAAGATAGGAATCCATCCCCTGGCTGTGATCCAGCCACTCTTTCTGGCTCTTGTGGCAGGCGAGCGCTTCTCGCTTGAGCCCCATGACGGCCGAGATGTCTACGTACAGCCCCGCGAAGACCTTCCTGCGCAGTCCGTCGCGCAGGCCTGTCGGGAGCGCGTGGTACACCGTCGCGTCCCCCTCGACCGCACGCCTCGCCGGCCTTGTGCGGATGTTCGGCACCCCCCTCACGAACGCCGCGCTCACCGCTAGGCGGCACGTGTTGACGTGGTCCTCCATGTAGTCCTCGGGCGAAGGCACAAGCAGGATCTCGGGGTTCACCTCGCGGATCACCGTCCCTACCCTCGCCGCGATCCGGGGGTCATACGTGATTTCCATGTCGTCCACGAGGCTCGGATGATGCGCCGCTCCGATCACCGCGCACGCCGCTCGAGATTCCCTCCGCCGGATCCGGATGATCTCCTCCTTCGTATGTACCGTCGTTCCCCCCGACCCGTTGGCGACCGTCATACAGTGGAGTTCATACCCCGCCCGCCCCAGGAGGATGAGCGTCCCCGCCATCATGAACTCGATGTCGTCCGGATGCGCGCCGATAGCAAGAACCCCTTTCCTGCGCTCTTTGGACATCGTGTCTTTCCCACTGGAGACCTGTCTGGTTCCCACCGTTCCGTCCCTCTCAGCGCGTCTCCGCTTCGCACGCCCCGAAACCGCCGCGGTGCTCGGCATCGATATCCGCGTCGTGGTCAATCGCCTGTGTAGCCGCACATACCGACGCGGGGGGAGTTGACCACGGGCAGGAGCATCTCCTCACCACAGTCGTGGTTCTTGGCGCACTCGCCGCAGAGCCAGCCCTCCCCCGCATAGACGCATTCCGCACAGACTTGCGTTGCAGGCTTGCCACAGGCCTGGCAGGCTATGACGGGAGGATCATTGCGCGCGAGCACTCGGACTGCGGCGCGCGTGCGCGCTCCTTCCCACTGGGAGATGACTTTGAGCGACAGCTCCGTCGTCGTGCCGAAGTCGTACTCGTGACGGAAACTCATGCCTGGTTGAAGGACCTGGTTGAGTGGGATGTCCATGTTCTCAGCGTCCAGTTCGGTATCATCGGTAGGCATGTACTGCGTGTCGCCGATCGAAAAGGCGCTCAAGTGTCCGCAGCATTCAAGCCACGTTTCTCTTAGGAAAGCGTCCAGGTCGCCGAGCGTCGCATCCGCGCGCAGCTCCAGATGCATCCAATACTCCGGGAGGTATCGTCCCTTGACGGCGACGTGGTAGAAGCTCGCTTTCGGTCCGGCAGTGCCCTTGCTCAACATCTTTTCTCTGCAAGGTCCCACGTGTCGGGCCATCCCAGCGTTGGTGAAGGTGCTGCCGCAGAAGGAGCACTTGCCTTTGGATTGTGTTTTTGCCATTGTGCCTTCTTGCTCCTATCAAGTCACGGCGTTCCGGACGAGCTCTCAGTGCATCTCCGCCTCGCACGTCCCGATCCCGCCCCGGTAGAAGCTGAACCGGACGTTTGGATGGAGCGCTAGGAGCGACATCGGAACGGCGCTGTCGGGAAGCTTCTTCGAGATCATGAGCGTCGTCAGGCGCATTCCGAAGGGATTATCATGGTGCCCGGGATGCCAGATCGAGACGCGCTCCGCTTTCCACGTCTCCACCGGCCCCACCGACAGCGCCTGCGTGGGTACGCTCGCCACCTTCCCGCCTCCCGACGTCCGCGCGTTCTGGATGATCGTCATCGGGTGCAGGTCCACCACCCGCGTCTTGAGCTTGAGATACTCCTCGGGCTTGGGCGGCTCCTTGGTGTACTTCCCCTCCCTCTTGGGCGGATCGTTAAATGCCCAGTGCTTCACTTCCCCCTGTCCTCCCTGCATGATCACGCAGCGCGCCTCGTCGTAGCTTGCGGTGTACTGCGCGAGCTTGTCCGCCTTCGGGAAATGCAGGTTCTCCCCGCCCATCACGAGCTTCCGGTGGATCCGATTGAAACAGAGCTCACGATCCGCCTTCTCGAACGAAAGCTCGTGCGTGATCGGGACTTCTTTCCCGTCCATGTACCATTCGTCCATTCCCCAGAAGTGCGCGTGCGTGAGTTTCATTCCCGTCGCGTTCACGATCTGCGCTACGAGCGGAAGCTGCTCCGTCGGTCCGATCGGCCCGCAGATCCCCGCTGGGCGGCTCGCGCTCGCCTCCCGCCATGCCTCGATGTACTCCAGCGCCTCCGCCAAATAGAAGCTCTCGAGGGTGTCGTAGAAGCGCACCTCGAACCCGGGACGCGATAGCGCCAAGAGGTCCTCCGGCGTGAGCTTCGCCGCGTCCTCCAGGGTCTCCTTGTCCAGCGTCGTATAGTCCCAGAAGTTCGCAGCCACCATGCTCACGGGTCTGGCCATTCCTCTTCCTCCCACAAGAGGGCCGTCCGCCTACTCGCGGAGCTCCTTTTCGTATCCCTTATCCACGTGCGCCTTCGACCCTAGCGCCTTCGCCAGCGGGTCGATCGCCCGCCCGCTGAAACCCCAATGGCTGTGCCGTCGCCACCCTTCAGCGTAGGGGAACGCCTTCGACGCCTTCCCCACCTCCCGGCAGAGCTCTTCCATCGTGATGAGGTAGCTGTCCATCCCCTGGCTGCGGTCGAGCCACTCCTTCTGGCTCTTGTGGCACGCGAGCATCGCTCGCTTGCGCTTCATCACTGAGGACACGTCCACGTACAGCCCCGCGCGAACCCGCCGCCTGAGAGGCCCCATGAGCCCGTGCGGGAGGGCGTGGTAGATCGCGCACTCCCCCTCCACTGGTCGCCTGCGGGGCGACGTCGGGAAGTTTCGCATCCCCTTGCAGAACGCGGCGCTCACCGCGAGCCTTCCGGAGTTGATGTGGTCCTCCATGTAATCCTCGGGCGACTGGACGAGAAGGATCGTCGGGTTCACCTCCCGCATCACCGCCCCCATGCGCGCTAAGGTCTTCTTCTCGTAGAAGATGTCGATGTCGTCCACAAGGGGCGCATGAAAGATTGCCCCGATGAGCGCCGCGGCGGCCCGCGCCTCCCGAGTCCGTATCCGGATGATCTCCTCCGTTCCGTGCGTCGCCGTCCCGCACGAGCCGTTTGCCACGTTCATGTAGTGGAGCTCATATCCCTTCTCCCGCAGGAGAATGAGCGTTCCCGCCATCGTGAACTCGATGTCGTCCGGGTGCGCCGCGACCGCGAATGCGACCTTCCTGTCCTTTGCCATCGGGTGTCGCCTTTCCTTCCTGCCGACCGGGGGACCCTCATTGAACCCCCTGTCGGCTTCGTCGTCAACTGTTCACGTCCCCCTTGGAATCTGCGCTCCCCCCGCTTGCGACAGGATCCACTCCGCCGCCCCCCGGAGATCGTCCACGATTGCGTCCGCGAGCCCCCTGTCGACGATTCCCTCTTTCATCTCGCGCTCGACGATCGCCCCGTGTCCCGTCCGCACGAGCACCGTCCGGGCTCCGGCGGCGCGGCCCGCTTGCAGGTCCGAGTCGATGTCTCCGACCATGTACGCTCGGCCGAGGTCGAGATGCAGCTCCTGTGCCGCCCGTAGGAACAGTCCCGGCTTGGGCTTGCAGTCCGGATGGTCGCCGCTCCACTCCGGGATCACCCCCTTCGGCGAATGGTAGGAGCAGTATACCCCGTCGAGCTCCACCCCCTCCTTGGCGAGCACCGACGCCATCCCGTCGTTCACCTCCGACACCATCTCCACTGTCACATATCCTTCCCCGACGGCGGATTGACTGCTCACCACCACGAGCGCGAACCCAGCCTCCTGGAGCCTCCGCAGCCCCTCCCCGGAACTTGCGAGAACCGCAAGATCCTCCCGCCTGCTTCGAAAACACCTGTCCCGGCTGATCGTCCCATCCCGGTCGAGAAAGACCACCTTCTGTCGGGGCGCGTTCGCGTCAAAGAGCCTGCGCTCTTCTTTCCGCAGCGTATCCCCCGACAACTCGTACACCCAGTAAGCGTGGGGAGGCTCGCAGAACGCCGGGGCCGTCGCAAAATATGTGTCCCCCTCCCTTATAGGCTCGATCCCGGGGTGATAGTGCCCGCTCAGAACCAGCCGCACCGTGCGGCTTGCGACCATCTGATCGCGCAGGCTCTGCGCCTCCCGGTACGCGTGCGGGTAGCCCTCGTTGCGGATCGGCCACACAAGGTAGTGTTGCACGTGTACCTGGGGCGCCCCCGTCTCGGCGATCACCTTGAGGTAGATCTCCCGCTCCTGCGCCAGCCTCTGGGGCGCATGCCCCTCGACTTCCTCATCGTGGAAGCAAATCACGCGGTGGCCTCCGAGCGCCTGCTCCCTCGGGGCATCGGCAAAGACCCGGCGAGCAACCTCCCTCGGATCGTGGTTCCCGTGCACGACCGCGTAGGGTATGCCGATCCCGTCCAGGATACCGCGGACCAGTGTCAGATCCTCTTCCGCTGCAGCCAGTAGCTCCGCGTCGCACGCCCCGTACGACGGAAAGTCCACGAGGTCCCCCGATACCACCAGGAGGTCCGCCCGCTCACACGCGATGCGCTGCGCGGCCCTCGCTAGGAGCGCGCCCATCCTTCGGGCGAGCCGCTTTGTGATCGAAGGCGTCCCCAGCAGCGTCCGGCGCAGATGGATGTCCGTGAGGTGCACGATCCTCACGGGCGACGCCTCCTTCCGAAGAACTGGGGCAAATACTGCCGGTGCGCCTCAAGGAGCTTGCGTCCCATATCCTTCACCTGCGCCACCGATAGGTGCGAACACGCCGGATCGTTGACGAGCGCCGCGAACGCCTTCCCGAGGTCCCCTTCGATCCCCGCCTCCACGATGAGTTCCTGGTTTACGACGTGGGGCATCGTTACCGCAACGAGTGCGCTCGGCATCTCGCCGCAGGCGACTGCGGAGAAGCCTGATGCGCTCGCGATGCCAGGCGTCTCCACGACCGCTCCCGCCGGGAGATTCGAGACCTGCCCGTTGTTCGGAAGGTTCATTACGTCGACGAACTCCCGCCCCGTCCATCGCGCCGCCGCAATATCCGCGGCTGTTTCCCGCGAGCGCGACCGGCAAAGTTCGCCCTTCCCCCGCGCCAGGCGCTCCGCCGTGGCCCGTGCCCGCTGGCGCAGCCTGCGCCGCTCGGCGATCGTCGTCCTATGGAGGTGGTGTTTCTTGAGCTCTTGCTTGTCCCCCGTGATGTACCTCCCGAAGAACTCGCAGGTGTGCCGGTCCCCGAAGTAGGGGAGGTACCCGAAGGTCTCGAAGAGCTCGCTTGTCACGAGCCTTCTGGGCGAAGAGTGGCCCGCCTCGTCCACGTAGGCCTCGCGGAGAAGGTCATCGAGCCGCTTGCCGCCGGCGAGCTTCCTCGCCAGCGCCCGGTACCCCGGCTTCCCCCGCACGGTGAAGTCGAGGATCCAGAAGAAGTGGTTGATCCCGCAGTAGCGCGCCCGGATCTCCTCCTCGCGATCGAGCTTGAAGATCTTCATGAGGTGGTGGTAGCACTCGAAGAGCCCATGGCACAGTCCGACGACCGGCTGTTTCGTGAGGAGGGCGAGCGTCTTCGTGAGCGTGCCCATCGGGTTCGTGTAGTTGAGCACCGCCGCGCGGGGGCAGCATCTCGAGATCTCCCTCGCAAGCCCCACGAACACCGGGATGTTCCGCAGACCCCGCGCCCAGCCGCCGGGCCCGACGGTGTCCCCGACGGTCTGGAAGATCGCGTACGCTTCCGGAATCCCGAGGTCGTGCGTCATTGCGTCGAGCCCCCCCGTCGAGATCGTGATGATCACGGCGTCCGCCCCGTCGAGCGCCCGCTGCGTGTCCGTCGTCGCGGTGAAGCGCACCCCGAGCCCCCACTGCCGCGCGCAGCGTCTTCCCACCTCCGCGACAAGCTCCGCAGCCTTCCGGTCGAGATCGAGGAGCCGGATCTCCGCCGAGGCAAGCTCGTCCACCGACAGGATGTCCCGCACAAGCCCGGGGCCCCAGTTCACGCTTCCCCCGCCCACCATCGCGATCTTGGGTCCGGTCAAAGCGCTTCTCCTTTGCTTGTCCTGAAGGATCCCCCCAGCCGGGGGTCGTCGGCGTTATTTCGTCCCCCGTCAGCGTGTCTTAATCCGCAGGACCGTCACGGAGTGGGGTCGGAATTCATGCATGATGCGCCCCGCCGTCGGCTTCACCCGCACCTCCCTCGGTTCCACGTGTCGGGGGGAAGCCGCTGAGTTCCTTGCATGGATGTCCCCGGAGAAGAGCTCCTTTCCCCGCGCGCCCTTCACATGTGCCCCGACGAGACGCACCTCCGCCGGGACACTGCGTTCCAGGTCGATGTTGATGACCGAGAGCGTCACCGTCCCGGTCTTCCGGTCGACGCTCGCGCTTGCCCGTAGCGCGGGCAGCTTCTCCGCACCCGCGCGCGGCGCGCCCTCAAGCTCGATCCCGAGCGCCTGTGCTCCCCCGTGGTCCCGGTACATCTTGAAGAGGTGGTAGCTGGGCGTCGCCACCACCTTTCCCTCCTCCAGGAGGAGGAGCTCGTGTTCCATGTTGATCGGCCCGGGATGCGTCGCCATCCCGACGGTCTCCGCGTGCTCGAAACAGATTTGGAAGAAGCATCCCAGCCACAGGGTGCTCCAGAAGAGCGCCGGCTGGGTCATGTTGCCGTCCATCCGTGTCCCGGAGTGGAGGAGGCCGTACTCATCGAAGCACAGCTTCGGGCGCGCGTACTGTCCCCGCGTCTCGTCGAACCGCTTCACGATCGTCGCGATCGACCTCGGAAGCCTCGTCTCGAGGTCCGCGAAGGCGCGGTAGTACTCCGCCGGCGTGCAACAAGCGTTCTCGGCGTAGAAATATGGATGGAACGCGTAGAAGACCTCCTTCTCCTTCGGCGCGTTGTGCCAATGGTTGCGCCACCAGTTACACGCGCCCGTAAGCTTGAGGAACCGCCTCCCCCAGCTCCCGTCCGGGTTGCACAGGCCCCCCTCGCACAGCCCCGGCTCGATCCCCTGCGCGACAACCGTGATCGATGGGTCCGCGTTGTACATCCACAAGACCCACTGACGGTACCGCTCCGCGTACGCGTCCGCCGAATGGAGGTAGTAGGCCTCGTTCCCGATCGCCCAGTACTTGACGCAGAACGGCTCCTCGTAGCCGTCCTCGCGTCGGCGGTTCGCCCAGTAGGTGTCGCGGGTCCCGTTGCAATACTCCACCCAGTGCGCCGCGTCGCTCGGCTCGATGCTCGTCGTGTTCACCGCTAAATAAGGCTCCGCCCCCACAAGCCGGCACAGCCTCACGAACTCCGCCGTCCCGAACTCATTTCTCTCCACCCGTCCGGGCACGCAGGGGTACTCGCGCGCTGGCCTGCGCTCCCTGGGCCCTACGCCGTCCCGCCAGTCATAGAAGTCCGTGAAGTACCCTCCCGGGTACTTGAACACCGTCGGGCGCAGCGCCGAGAGCATCCGGACCGTGTCCTCCCGGATCCCCTCCCGGTTTGGCGCGTCCGACCCTTCACCCACCCAAATGCACGGGTACACGCAGTTCCAGATGTGCTCCAGGTGCAGCCCGAAGAGCCTCTCGCTGATCTGCGCTTTTCCCTCGTCGACCCTTATGGTGATCGATACCTTGCGTCGCTTCGCCATGTTCGTCGTGCCTCACTCGATCCGCCCTCCGGCTCTCAGGCGAGCCGGTAGCGGATGCGGTAGTATAACGCTTGGAGTGCGCAATCCTCCACCTTCATCTCGACGCGCGTCTCCCCGTCCGCCGAAGCGATCTTCGCCGGCCACCGGCGGACCTTCCCCTCATGCGGCACCATCTCCACCGCCAGCACCTTCGCCCCGGGGGGGATCTCCACCCGCACCCGCCGCGTCTCCGTCGTGGCGATGCGCGCCTCGGACTCGCTGTAGGTTACCGCCGTCCTCCGGCTGAGCGCCTTGGCGGCGTAC
>JAZDKG010000201.1:0-12473 GCA_043803205.1 Planctomycetota bacterium | reverse complement strand
GTAGCGAACGGGGGTGATGTTAGCCATGACGACGTTGGCCCCCATCCTGAGGGCCCTTTCGCGGCCGTCGGGGGCGAGGCTGTCGAAGGCGGTAGTGGCGGGGATATGGACGGGGCCGAGGACGAGGCGGGCGACCGCCACGACGCGGAGCGCAAGCTCGATGTCGCCGGGCGGGGCGTTTGCAAGCGGGGTGTCGGCGTGCGGGACGAACGGCCCGAAGGCGGCCATGTCAAGATCCAGCTCGTGAGCAAGGCAAATGTCCTCGAGGAGATCGTCGAGCGACTGGCCGGGCAAACCTATGATGTTGCCGCCGCCGATCTGGTAGCCGAAGCTGCGCAGCCTAGCGAGGGCGGAGAGGCGATCGTAGAGGGACGAATCGGGATGGAACGCGGCGTAGAGGGCGCTGTCGGCCACTTCATATTTCAGAAGGTACCGATCGGCGCCGGCGCGGCGCCAGAGGCGGCAGGCGCCGGCGGGCTTCACTCCCACGGAGAGGGTGACGGCGACGGGGGAGTGGGCCTTGATCTTGGCGACGACGCGGGCGAGGTGTTCGGGATCTTCGGCGTCGCATTCGCCGCTCTGCAGGACGATGGTGCGGACGCCGGCGTCGGCAGCTTGACCGGCTACATCGATGATCTCGCCGGTGGACATGGCGTATCGTTCCAGGCGGCGGTTGTCACGTCGCAGGCCGCAATAGGCGCAGTTGCGGCTGCAGGAGTTCGAGAACTCGATGATGCCGCGGATGTGCACGGGATCGCCGCAATGGCGACGGCGGGCTTCGTCGGCCATCTCCGGGAGGTCGGGCACTTCGCCCTCGAGCATGCGCGTCAAGGTTTCGGGCGACAGGTCCACGTCAAGCCCCTAAGGCATGAAGCAGTCGTCGAAGAGAGCCGAGGAACTCGGTGCGGCACGATTCGGGGAGCTGATCCCATCCGTCCGCGACGATGCCGAGCCTGTCGTCGAGGGCGATGCGGGAGAGGGCGCGCGGCATGGGCGCGTCGGTCTCGGGTCCGGCGACGTACGACCAGCGTGAGCCGAGGACCTCCACGAGCCAGAGGCGCACCCCGTAGGAGTCGAGGGCGGTCCGAGCGGCCGTCTCGAACGCGGCGATGAGATCGGCGCGGGGGCCGGGCGACCTCTCTCCGAGTCCAGCGTCAGAATCGCAGGTCACGCTCGCCATTCTCGATCCTTTCCAGCCATTCCACGAGCTGCGGGCGAAGTCGCTCGGGGACGTCAGGTATACGTTGGACGATGAGCTTCTCCCCCGCGGCGGCGGTTCCGGGGGAGGCGTAGTCCATAAGGTATTCCTTCAAGGTCAGGATCGCGTTGGGGATGCAGAAGTTATGGATCTTGCCTTTTTTGGCGATGTTCATGAAGAGGCTTCCGGTCCTGCCACAGCGGTAGCCGGCGGTGCAGAACGAGGTAAGCTGTCCCATTTCGGCTAACTCACGGACGATCTCGTCGAGGCCGCAGGTATCGCCGATGAGGGACTGCTGACGCTGGGCTTCCTGATCGGGGTATGACTCGCTGTAGGCGCCGATGCCGATGCGGGTGGAGGCGTCGGTCTGGGTGCATCCGACGTTGATGACTTCGCGGCGGATGGACGCAGGCTCGCGGGCGGTGAGGATCATGCCGGTGTAGGGGACGGAGACGCGCAGGACGGCGACCAATCGTTTGAAGTCGCGGTCGGCGACGCGGAAGCGGCTGTTGGACGGAAGGGAGGAGTTAGCGGCGGGCTCGAGCCGGGGGAACGAGATGGTATGGGGACCGACGCCTCCGAATCTCGCTTCGAGGTCGATGGTGTGGTAGAGGAGGCCGAGGACCTCGAAGCGCCAGTCGTAGAGTCCGAAGAGGGCGCCGATGGCGACATCATCAATGCCCGCTTCCTGAGCGCGGTGGAGGGCGTAGAGTCTCCAGCGGTAGTCGGACTTGACGCCGCGGGGATGGACCATGCGGTACGTCTCGTGATGATAGGTTTCCTGGAAGACCTGGAAGGTGCCGATTCCGACCTCACGAAGGCGCCGGAAATCGGCGACGGAGAGGGGGGCGGCGTTGACGTTCACGCGTCGAATCTCGCCGCGGCCGACCTTGGTGTCGTAGATGGTCCGAATGGTATCGACCATGTAGTCGACGTCGGAGGACGGGTGCTCGCCGTAGACGACGATCAGGCGTTTGTGTCCGATGGACACCAGGGCCTCGGTCTCCCGGCGCACTTCGTCGACGGTCAGGCGGCGGCGCTTCCCGTCGGCGTTCTCCACGCGGAAGCCGCAATACAAACAGGAATTGACGCACAGGTTGCTGCAATAGAGGGGGGCGAAGGTGACGATGCGGGGGCCGTAGACTTTTTCCTTCACCCGGCGCGCGGCGTCGAAGATCTCCTGCCAGAGATCGTCGTCCTGGACGTTGAGCAGCGCGGCGGTCTCCTGGGGCTCGAGGCGCTGGAGCGAGAGCGAGCGTGCGAGGATCTCCCGAACCTCGCGGGGGTCGGGACGGCGACGTCGACGCAAGAGCTCTTCGATGCGCGCATCGTCGATGAAGTCGCGTCCGTCATCGAGATACGGCGAGACCTCGTCCTCATGGATCTTCGATCTCGCCCAAAGCTCAACAGACGTTGCGGTCATGGCGTTCTTCCTTGCTGTGGTCCGGCAGAGGGGGTCCGAGGGCGGCTGCGCAAGCGCTCATGTCGGCGTCTCCCGAGGGGGTTGCAGGAGCGCGGCGATCTTCTCGAGGAGCAGACGCGGCGCGATTGGTTTGGCGAGGTAGTCATCGGCGCCCATGCTGCGGAGGTCATCTGGGGTGCGGGGGGTGAAGTCGAAGCCGCGCTGGCTGCTGATGGCGGTGGCGATCACGATCGGCACGTCGCGGAGGCGGGGATCGTCTTTGATCCGCCGCCCGAAGGCGAAGCCCGCATCCAGGTTCGTCATGACGAGGTCGGTGAGGACGAGGGAGGGCTTTTCCCGTTCCATCCGCGCGAACGCCTCGTCGGGGTTCGCGGCACAAGCCACCCGGTATCCGGCGCCGACGAGCACGTGCCCGACCACGTCTCGGAAGTCGGGATCGTCGTCGACGACCAGGATCAGCGGAGGGGAAGTCTGGAGCGCCGGTGTCATGGTTCACGTCCCTTTCGCATCACGGCCGGGGGGCAGGCGGTTGCGCCTGTGTCCGGGCGAAGTTTGTCTCACGGAGCTCGCCGGTCCCGAGAGGCAGATGAATCACGAAGGTGGCGCCCTTTCCTTCCTCGCTTTCGGCGGCGATCTCGCCGCGGTGCATCTTCACAATGCCATAGACGATGGCCAGGCCGAGGCCCGTGCCCCTGCCAGCCGGCTTCGTGGTAAAGAAGGGGGTGAAGAGTTTCGGGAGGTGCTCGGACGGGATACCGCATCCATTGTCGGAAACCCGGATCTGCAAGGTGTCCGGGCCGTTTAGAGAGGCGTCTACCGCGACCTGGCCGCCCTCCTTGACGGCATCGACGGCATTCGCGATCAGGTTAATGAGCGCCTGCTTGATCTGGGCCTTGTCGAGGAGGATCGGGGGGAGGGCTTCCTGGACGCGGCAGGCGAGGCGTGCGCGGGCCTCGTCGGCCCGTGGTCCCATGACCCTCATCACCTCGTCCATGAGGCCGGCGAGGTCGGTCGGCTCCTTGGAGACGCGGGACTGGCGGGCGAAGTCGAGCAATCCGCGGACGATGTCCCTGCAACGGCTCGCTTCACCGGCGATCAGCTGGATGTCCTGGCGGCGGGGGTCGGCGGCCTGCAGCTCTTTCAAGAGCATGTGCGAATAGACCAGGATCGTGCCCAGGGGGTTATTGATCTCGTGGGCGATGCCGGCGGAGAGCTGCCCGACGGAGGCGAGGCGCTCGGCGTGGAGGAGGCGATGGTGCGTCGCCTCAAGCTCTTCGTGGGACTCCCGGAGGCGCCGGCAGGTGTCCTCCAGCTCCTCCACGAGGAACGGGAGACACATCTCGATCTCCGCCAGCCCCTGGCAGACCGCGACGGCTTTCTCGCGACAACTGCGGTACCCGCAGGCCCCGCAGTTGAGCTGGTCCGCCTCGGTGAACTTGCGCATGGCCTGGAGGGTCCGGGCGATCTCCGCTTCCGCGGGACGGCGCAGGACGAGGTTCTGTCGAGTGAACGTTCGGTTCAGGTCCACATCTCTGAACTCATCGAGGGCCTCGGCAAGCTCGCGCTGGGTGGTCTGGCAGTTCTGTTCGGTGACGAAGTCCGCCAGGATCTCCTTTCGAACGATGACGCTGGCGGTATTGAGCATCTTGGGGCCGCTGATGCAGCCTTCGCAGAAGAGGACATCGAAGAGTCGGGCGCCGCTGTGTCCCTCGGCGAGATCCCGGAGGGCGTCGAGGACGCGATCCTTTCCCTCCGTGATCACGATGTCGTTTTCGAGGATATCCATGCTCAGGCCGGCGGTACGCAGGAGGCCGCCCGAGATGGGGAAGGAGCGGGCGAGGCGACAAGGGGGGCCGTCGAATCCGCTTTCGCCCATGAGGACGGGCGCGATGCCCGCCGCATCGAACATCTTCACCAGCTCCACGAAGCTCAGAACGGCGTCGACAGCCCCGGCGACCGCGGGATCGCGGATCTCGTTCTTTTTGGCGATGCAGGGGCCGATGAAGACGACGCGCACGTCCGGGCCGCGCCGATGGCGAATGGCCCGGGCGGTGGCGATCATGGGCGATACGATCGAGGCCAAGGCGTCACGCAGCTGCGGCACGAACTTCTCGACGTACGTCACGATCGCCGGGCAGGGGGTGGTGATGACGCGCTGCCCCGTGCGCAAGCTTTTTTCCAGAAGGCGGGTGTATTCACGGCCGACCATCTCCGCTCCGAAGGCCACCTCCCAGACCTCGGAGAAGCCGAGCGCGCGGACCGCGGCGATCACCTTCCCCGGAGGGATCGGCGCGAAGGCGGCGGGAAACGACGGCGCAAGACAGGCGAAGACGGGGGCGTCGCCGGCGAGCATCTCCCGCACGCGGGAGGTATCGTCCTCGATGAGCTTGGCCTTCTGGGCGCAGACCTTGACGCAGTTGCCGCAGACGATGCAGCGCTCCTCCATCACGGTCGCCTGGCCCGCGACGACCTTGATCGCCTTGGCCGGACATTCGCGCACGCAGGTGTAGCAGCGTTTGCAGTTTTCCGGGATGGTGGAGACGATGGCCACGGCGTTCTCCTAGAGGCGGCTTCGGCGCTCGTAGCGCGTGTGCAAGAGGTGGTGCGAGCGCTCGCCAAGGGGCTCGCGGAGGAACTCCTCGTAGATCTGTTTGATTTCCGGGTTCTCGTGGGACTTGCGGAGCTTCTTGCCTTCGTCCTCCTTATAGATGGCGGCGATGCGGGCCTTGCGGACCTCATCGGTGGTCATGCGGGGCTGTCCGCCGCCTCCGATGCAGCCGCCGGGACAGGTCATGACCTCGACGAAGTGGTAGTTGCCGTTTCCGCCGCGGATGTGCTCGAGGACACTGTGGGCGTTGCCCAGCCCGTGGGCGACCGCCACGCGCAGCTTCGCCCCCTCGAGGAACGACCACGCCGGGAGCGTCCCCGAGATCGCAAGCTCCGCCTCCTTCACCCCGTCAAGCCCCGCGATGGGCTTCACGTGGAGGTTTTCGAAGGGAAGAGGCCGTCCCGTCACGATCTCGTAGGCGGTCCGCAGGGCCGCCTCCATCACGCCTCCGGTGTTCGCGAAGATGTCGGCCGCCCCCGAGGACATGCCCAGGGGCGAATCCGCCTTCCCCTCGGGCAGCGTCGGGAAATCGATCCCGGCGAGGCGGATCATTCTCCCGAGCTCGCGGGTGGTGAGCACCGCGTCGACGTCGCGCACGCCGCTAGCGTTCATCTCGGGGCGCTGCGCCTCGAACTTCTTCGCCGTACACGGCATCACCGAGACCACGAAGATCTCCTCCGGGCGTTTGCCGATCTTGGAGGCGTAGTAGGTCTTGGCGACGGCGCCGAACATCTGCTGCGGGGACTTGCAGGTGGACAGGTTCGGCAGGAACTCCGGGTAGAAGTGTTCGCAGTATTTGATCCAACCCGGGGAGCAGCTCGTGAACATGGGCAGGGCCACGGGGGCCTTGTCGACGAGCGCTTTCTTGAGGCGGGTGAGGAGCTCGGTGCCCTCCTCCACGATGGTCAGGTCCGCCGTGAAGTTTGTGTCAAAGACCGCGTCGAACCCGAGCCGTCGCAGCGCCGTCACCATTCTCCCGGTCACGAGCGTGCCGGGCGGAAGGCCGAAGCATTCCCCCAGGGCGGCCCGGATGGCGGGGGCCGTCTGGATCACGACGTGCTTTCCGGGATCGTCCAGGGCCGCCCACACCGCCTCGATGTGGTCTTTCTCGCGGATGGCGCCGACCGGGCACACGGCCGCGCACTGTCCGCACTGCACGCAGACCACGTCCGCGAGGTCGCCGGCGAACGCCGGTCCGATCACCGTGTGGAAGCCGCGCTTCTGCGGGAAGAGCCCGCCGACGGCCTGCACCTCGTTGCAGACGGTCACGCACCGGCGACAGTGGATGCATTTTGCGCCGTCCCTCGAGAGGGCCGGCGTGCTGTCGTCGGTTCTGGGCGCGGTTTTCTCTCCGGGGTAGCGGACCTCGCGGATTCCGAGCTCGCGCGCGACGGCCTGGAGCTCGCAGTCGTCGTTCCGGTCGCAGGTCTGGCAGTCCCCGTCGTGGGCCGAGAGAATCAGCTCGACCACCGTGCGCCGCGCCTCACGCACCCGCTTCGTGTTCGTGAACACCTTCATCCCTTCGCCGGCGGGCATCACGCAGGAGGCGACGAGGGTTTTCGCGCCCTCGATTTCGACAAGACACACGCGGCACGCGCCGATCGCCTGGACCCCTTCGAGGTAGCAGAGGGTCGGGACCCGCACCCCGGCTTTCCGGCAGGCATCGAGCACGCTCGTGCCCTCCGGGACCTCGACGCCGATATTGTCAATCGTCAGTTTAGCCATCACGTTCTCCTCTCCGGTTAGGTCTTCTCACGATAGTCGCAGCGCAGGCACCTTTTCGCCTCGCGCAACGCGGCCGTCTCGCTGAAGGCGAGCTCCACCTCGTCAAAGTTATTCCGCCGCTTCGTCACTGGGATGAGTCGCATCTTCGACCTCGGGTATGGCACGGGGTCGGCGTCCGGATCGAAGAACACGTTCATCTCCCTCTCCGTCCGCCAGAACGCATGGGCCTCGCCGGTGAGGTAGCGGGCGATCCCCACGGCGGCGCGCTCGCCGCTGCCGACGGCCTCCGCCACGGAGGACGGCCCGACGGTCGCGTCGCCGCCGGCGAAGATCCATTCAGTCGACGTCTGGCCGGTGAGCGGATGCGCCCAGATGTATTGTCTCGGGGTCATCTTGAGCTGCGTGCCGTTGAGGAGCTCCCGCGGGTCGAGGGCTTGTCCGATCGCGGCGATGACGTGGTCCGCCTCGAAGACGAGCGTCTCCTTCTCGGTTCTCTCCGGGCGTCGGCGCCCGCTGCTGTCGAACTGCCCGAGCGCCATCGGGTAACAGTTCACTGCCACCACTTTCCCATCGTCCATGACCACCTGGGCCGGGGCGACCAGCGTGCGCAGGCGCACCCCCTCCCGTTCCGCCTCGTCAATCTCCTCCGCATACGCGGGCATCTCGTCCCGCGTCCGTCGGTAGAGGATCGTCACGGTCTGCGCGCCGAGGCGGACGGCGGTCCTAGCGGCGTCCACCGCGGCGTTCCCTCCGCCGATGACGACGACGTTGCGGCCGACGGGGACCGACCCGCGGAGGTTGTACTCCCGCAGGAAGTGCATCGCTTCCACCACACCGCCGGCGTCCTCTCCCGGGATTCCGAGGCGCGTGCCCAGAGGCGCGCCCGTTCCGAGGAACACCGCCTCGTACCCTTCGCGGCGCAGGTCCTGGAGGGAGAAGTCCTTCCCCAGGCGCGTCCCGGTCTCGACGTCGACCCCCATCCTTTCGATCATACGCACTTCACGCGCGACCACCTCGCGGGGGAGGCGATACGCCGGGATCGCCTGCACCAACATTCCGCCGGGACGGGGCTCGGCCTCGAAGACCTTGGGGCGGTAGCCCAGCCTCGCGAGGAAATAGGCGCACGAGAGGCCGGCGGGGCCCGCCCCTATCACGGCCACCTTGCGCTTGGCGTTCTCCTCGCTTTCCAAGATCTCGGGAAGCTGGATCGTCACCTCCTGCTCGGCCATGAACCGCTTGAGGCCGCGGATCGAGACCGCCTCGTCCACCGTGCCCCGGCGGCACTTGTCCTCGCAGGTGTGGAAGCACACCCGCGCGCAGACGGCCGCGAAGGGGTTGCGCTCCCGATGGAGCTGCAGGGCCTCCGCGCATCGCTTCTCGGAGATGAGCGAGACGAACCCCGGCACGTCCACGCCGGCGGGACAGGCATTCTGACAGGGCGCGCGCACCAGCTCCGGACAGACCCCCGCTACACAGCGCTTCTCCCGGATGTGAGCGTCGTACTCGTCCCGGAAGTACCGTATGGTCGAGAGGACCGGGTTGGGGGCGGTCTGCCCGAGCCCGCAGAGCGCCGTGTCCTTGACCTTCTCGCCGAGCTCGATCAGTCTCTCCACGTCCCCCTCTTCCCCTTTCCCATCGCAGATACGCGTCACGATCTCGAGCATCCGCTTGGTACCGATTCGGCAAGGGGCGCACTTCCCGCACGATTCCTCCTGTACGAAGTCCAGGAAGTAGCGCGCCATATCCACCATGCACGTATCCTCGTCCATCACGATGAGGCCGCCCGAGCCCATGATCGCGCCGAGGGCCGTGACCGATTCGTAGTCGACGGGGACGTTGAGGTGTTCCTTCGGGATGCACCCTCCGGAAGGCCCGCCGATCTGGGCGGCTTTGAACTTCTTGCCGCCGCGGACCCCTCCGCCGATGTCGTAGATGATCTCGCCGAGGGGCGTGCCGATCGGCACCTCGACGAGGCCGGTGTTGTAGACGGCGCCCGCGAGCGCGAACACCTTGGTCCCTTTGCTCTTCTCCGTTCCGATTTTCGCGTACCATTCCGCCCCGTTGAGGATGATGGGGGCGATGTTCGCGAACGTCTCGACGTTGTTGAGCACGCTCGGGAGGTCCCACAGTCCCTTGTTAGCCGGGAAGGGCGGGCGCGGGCGCGGCTCCCCGCGCTTCCCCTCGATCGACCGCATGAGCGCGGTCTCCTCCCCACAGACGAACGCCCCCGATCCCATCCGGATCTCGATGTCGAAGTCGAAGCCGCGTCCCATGATGTTTTTGCCCAGGAGCCCGAAGTCCTTGGCGTGCTCGATGGCCTTTCCGAAGCGTTCAACCGCGAGCGGATACTCCGCTCGAATGTAGGCGTATCCTTGAGACGCGCCGATCGCGTAGCCCGCGATCGCCATTCCCTCGATCACGCTGTGCGGGTCCCCCTCGAGGACGCTGCGGTCCATGAACGCGCCGGGGTCCCCTTCGTCTCCGTTGCACAGCACGAACTTTCGGTCGCCTTTCGCCTTACGAGTGAGCTCCCACTTGAGCCCCGTCGGGAACCCGGCCCCTCCCCGTCCCCGCAGTCCGGACTTCTTCACGGTCTCGATCACCTGGTCGGGCTTCATCTCGGAGAGGGCCTTGGCGAAGGCCTGGTATCCGTCCCGAGCGATGAATTCGTCGATCTGCATCGGGTCGATGAACCCGCAGTTGCGCAGGACGATCTTCTGCTGCTTGGCGAAGTATCCCACCTTGTCGAGGGTCGGGACCGCCTCGCCCGTCGCGGGCTTCTTGTAGACGAGTCTCTCGACTATCCTCCCCTTGAGGAGATGCTCCTCCACGATCTCGTCCGCGTCCTCGCTTTTGAGGTTCTGGTAGAAGACCCCTTCCGGGTAGACGACCGCCACCGGTCCCACGACGCACGGGCCCAGGCACCCGGTCCCGACGACCCGCACCTCGTCCGCCAGGCGGTGTTTCTCCAAGGCTTTCTCGAGCGCCGCGCTGAACTCCAGCGCCCCGGACGCGACGCATCCGCCTCCGACACACACCAGGACATGGCATCTTACGTTCTTCATGCTCTCGTTCTCCTCGTTACGTCGTTACGATGTACGCTTCGACAGGGCTGCCCCCCACCACGTGCTCGTGGACGATCTCATGGACCTTCTTCCGGTTGAGCTTTCCGTAGACGAAGGTTTTTCCGGAGGCGTCGGCGAGCGACAGCATAGGCTCCCGATCGCACAGTCCCAGGCATCCCGTCTGCCGCAGGCTCACATCGCGCACACCCGCCTGGGAGAGCTCCGTCGCAAGCTGCGAGAGCACCTCCCTAGCGCCGGCCGCGATCCCGCACGTCCCCATGTGGACCGTCACCGTGATCTGTTTCTGCCCCGACCTCAGGTCGATCCCCGCTTTCACCTTATCCCGCAGGGCCTTGAGCTCCTCCGGACTCGTGATTTTCTTGGCCATGTTCAGGCTCCTTTCCTCGAAGAGGTCTTCCCGTCCCTGTACTGGTCCAGGATCTGGTGCACCGCGGTCGCCTTGACGCGCTGGTGCACGTCGTTGTCGATCATGATCGTCGGCGCGAGCCCGCACGCGCCAAAGCAGCGGGCCACTTCAAGGGAGAAGAGCCGGTCGCCCGTCGTCTGGCCGACGTCGACTCCCAGTCGCTTCTTGAGCGCGTCGAGGACGCGCTTGCCTCCCCGAACGTAACAGGCCGTGCCCAGGCAGACGCGAACGAGATGTTTCCCGCGCGGCACCGTTGAAAAGAAGGAATAGAAGCTCACCGTCCCCGCGACCTCGCTGTAGGGCTTGTCGAGGCCGAGACTGATCCGCTTGATCGCGCTTTCCGGGAGATAACCGAAGATCCCTTGGGCGATCTGGAGCACGGGGATCAAGGCGCCCGGCTTGGCGCGGTACTCCTCGATAACTTCGTCCAATCGCGTCAGAAGCTCCGCCTCGGAAACATCCTCACCGCATGTGCACGCGACTCGGGTCTCAGTCATAGCATTCCCCTTTTCCATGACGTCCACTGACGGCTAAACGTGAATCTCCAGATCTTCGAGAGCGGACCGGATCCGCTCGGAAACCTGTCTTGCGATGGCGAGGCCGTAGCGCTGCCCGGCGGGGCACTGCTGCACGACGTCGGAGACTTTGACGGCGGTCTGTCGCTGCCCGGCACAGAAGGTGCACCACACCTCGAGGTCGGGATTGGTGCAGACCACGGAGGACACGCTGGCGGCGACGTCTCCCAGGGGGGAGCGGTCGACATGGCTCAAGCGCATCGTGGCCTCGACGGCCAGTCCGCCGAGCCTGGACTTGCGGAGGGTCAGGGCGCCGTCGGCGCGCTCGGCGGCCTGGCGCAGGAGGCTCAGGCCGAGGCCCGTGTGCTTGGCGCTCTTGGTGGTATAGAACGGATCGGTCGCCACCTCCTGGGAAACCGAGAGGCCGCTGCCGTTGTCCTCCACGGTGACCGTCAGCAGGTCCCGCTCCGAGTCCTCGGCGATGGTGAGCGAGACGATCGTCGCATTGGCGCGGAGGGAGTTCTCGATCAGATCCAGGATGTGAAGAGAAAGGTCACGCATGCAGGACCCTCCTCCCATTGGACCGACTGAGGGCAAGGGCCAACTCCCCGAAGCTTTGCGAATCCGCTTCGATCCACGTGACGCCGCCCCCGATCTCAGAGAGGTAGTGGCTGTCGGAGGAGCAGACGATGGGAGAGTCGAGGCCGTCGAGCTGTCGCAGCCGGTCGGGGCGCCTACCCAGCGGGGAGACCTCGAGGGCATCGAAGCGCACGCCCTCGGGAAACATCCCCAGTTGACTGAGGACGCTGAAGGACGGGCGATCGACATGGGAAGCGATCGCGAGTCCGCTGCAGCTTCTGATCAGCCGCACGACTTCTGCCAGGTCCAGATCCGTAGCCGCGGCCAGCAGCCTCGGCTCTCTACCGGTTACGCGTCCCTCCTTGTCCATCAGCAGCTGCTCGCCCCAAACCCCCGGCGCGGGATCCATTTCGGGCAACGTGGCACGCACGACGTCGGCGGCGGCGCAGGCGAAGGCGGCGTCGGGGAAGAGGCCCAACACGTGCGCCTCCTCGGCGGTGGTGATCTCCATGCCGGCGATCACGGTCAGGACGGCTTCGGCCGCCTCCTGGACCGCCGCCACATTGCCCGCGGCGTTATGGTCGCAAATGGCGATCATCGCCAATCCCGCGCGCCGCGCGGTCCGGACGATGGCGGGCGGCGTCATCTCCCGTGCCCCACAGGGGGAGAGGGCGGTATGGATGTGCAGGTCCACCTTAAGACGCCTCACACACGAGGTCCTCGAATCCCGAGGGCGTAGAGCTCGCCAACAACGTCGAACGCCGAACGCTCGGAAAGAAAAAGCGCGATCCTTTCTTCAACGGCCTTCCGTCGCACGGGCTCCTCGGGGGCCCTACCGGCAGCGAACACCACGCCGGACAGCCCCGCATGGGAGGCCACCGCGATCACGTTCATGTGCAACTGGATCGTGACCAACAGGCCTCCGCCCGGAGC
>JAZDKG010000200.1:0-24198 GCA_043803205.1 Planctomycetota bacterium | reverse complement strand
CTACGCCTCCGCCTCCAGCCGCCCGGGCGCGTCCGTCATGCCCGAAGCGCAGCGCTGCGCCCCCGACGCAATCCGACACGTCTCCCTTGGCTACAACTTCCGCCTCCCCGAGATCGCCGCCGCGGTGGCCCTCGCCGAACTCGAACGCCTCGAAGAGCTCGTAGCGCTTCGCACCGAATGCGCCCGGCTCTACGCCGAGGCCGTCTCCGGCTGTCGCTGGCTCGTCCCCCAGCGCGTCCCGAATGGCTACACCCACTCGTGGTGGACCTACGTTTGTCGTCTGACCGAGGACGGCCCCCCCTGGCACGATTTCCGCCGCAAGTTCGTCGAGCTGGGAGGCGACGGCTTCTACGGCGCCTGGCGGCCCACCTACCGCGAGCCGGTCTTTCCCGACCTGAGCGCCGAGGTCGCGGAACACCCCGAGCGCTATCCGCACTGGGCGGGCGTCCTCCCCGACTACCGCGAGGTCTCTTGTCCGGTCATGGAGCGCGTCCAGCCCAAGCTCATCCAGCTCAAGACGAACTACTGGGACGCGGAGCTCGCACACAGACAGGCCGACGCGCTGGCCCGGGCCATCCGCTCCTTTTCCGCATGACCGCACGGGAGAAACCGGAGCCCCCGCACATGTCCCCCATCAGCCTCGAGCGCCGCATCGGAATCTCGACCCTCTTCATGCAGTCCTCCGGCGAAACTCTCTTCGACGCGCTCGACCTCGCTCTCGACGCCGGCTGGACCGCCATCGAGTTCGTCCCTACCGCGCAGTCCGGCCACACGGGCTATCCCCGCACCCGCCGCTGCGTCGGCATCGACCTCGATGACGCCCGCCCCACGGACCTCGACGCGGTCGCCTCCGCGCTCTCGCGCTTCCCCTTTCGAGGCCTCCACGCTCCCCAACTCGACCTTAACATCGCCTCCCGCAACGCAGGGATCGCCCGCGAGTCGGTCCGCCAGTACCGCCAATGCGCCGACTTCGCGCTGCGCATCGGCGCCCGCTGGCTCACCTTCCACCCGGGATGCCCGAACCTCTCCGAAGCCGTCGGCGACGAGGCCTTCATCATTCGAAAGAACGTCGAGTTCGCCAAGGAGATCGCCGACCTGTGCGAGAAGCACGACCTCGTCGCGGGCTACGAGAACCTCGGGGGATTCCCCAGCCTCGATCAGATGGAGGAGATCCTCGACAAGGTCCCCTCGCGGCGGTTCGGCCTGCATCTCGACGTCGGACACACCTGGCTTGCCCCTCCCCGACAGCCGCTCCCCTGGGTCCGCCGCCTCGGCAAGCGCATCGTCGCCGTCCACGTGCACGGCACCTACCACCGGCCCGACCGCGGCTTCGAAAACCACCAGCCCCTCGACCTCGACGACTGCACCGACCTCCCGGCCCTCCTCTCGACGCTAAACTCCCGCTCCTTCGCCGGCCCCTTTATCTTTGAGATCATCGCAAAGGACATCCCCACGTACCTCGCCTTCGCCGCGCGAAGCCGGGACATCCTTCTCTCGCTCCATCGCGGGACCCGTCGCAGGAGCCGACGCCGCACATGACGGCCCCAGTCCCCCTCTCCGAAGTCACCGAGCTCGTCGAGCGCGCGCTCGACCCCGCCGCGATCGAGCGCGGAAAACGCCGACAGGCAGCCATCTGGCTTCACGAAGAGCCCGATTACCTGCCCCTCCTCCTCGGCCACACCGAACGCTTCCTCCCCGGCTTCGCCGAGGACCGCACCTGGAAGATGGCCGAGCACGAGCTTCAGGGGGGCGTGCGCTGCGCCGAGATCTTCGACTACCCCCACTACACCTTCCGCCAGCAGCGCGAGGACCCCGCGAAGATGCTCTACGAAATGCTCTGGGAGATCCTGAGCTGGGCGCGCTCCCGCTCCGACGCGGTGCTCTCCGTGCGCCCCTACTTCCTGCGAAGCGTCGAGAGCGCCCTGGGGATGGACGTGGAGATCACAGAGGAGTCCCATGCCCATGTCCGCAAGTACCTCCCCCCGGAGCAGGTCTACAACCTCGATACAAAGGGACTCCTCAAACGAGGCGTCTTTCCCCGGATCGAGCGCTGCATCGACTTCATGAAGGATCACCTCCCCGAGCACGTCCACATCTTTCCGGGAGATACGGGCGGCCCCTTGGGCCTCGCCGAGGCCCTGCGCGGGAACGAGCTCTGGTACGACTTCTACGACCGGCCCGAACACGTCGACGCGCTCCTGGGCAAGTGTGAGCAGCTCTGCATCAGCCTCGCCTACTGGTATAAGGAGCGCATCGGCGACCCGAGGGAGCAGTCCTATCACGGCTCCCTCTTCCAAGCGCGCGGCGGCGTGCGCGGCTGCGACGACCCAATCGTCAACCTCTCCCCGGAAAAGTACCTCGAACACGTCATGCCGCACCTTGCCGCGATCTTCCGGGAGTTCGATGGCGGCTGGTTCCACTCCTGCGGCTTCTTCCCGCACCACCTCGACCTCCTCCTCGCCTGCCCCGAGATCACCGCCATCAACTTCGGAAACCCGGAGCTGTGGCCCGACTTCGAGGCCACCCTCAAGAAGATCATCGACGCCGGCAAGATCTACTACGGCGCGCTCCCCGTCCACCCCGGTGAGACCGTCGAGGATGCCTTCCGCCGAGCCCTCCGCGCCACAGGCGGAAAAAAGCGCGGGCTCATCCCCTTCCTCCAGCTCCAGGGCGCCGGCCCTTGGCCCGAGCCCCAAGAGATAATGGACACCTGGCATCGCGTGCAGGACGAGATGTGTTCCCCCACGCGCTCATGAAGCAACCCCACACCCCCTTCACGGAGAACCCGATGACCGCCAGAACCTGCCCTTCTTCCTTCCTCGACGACTTCTCCACCCTCGCCGGCTTCTACGAGTTCGGGAACCTCGTCCGCCCGCGCTCCTTCCCGCGAATCGTCAGCCGGCCCGACGTCCGCATTAACCCCACGAACCCCGCCTACTACAAGTACAAGGGGAAGATCTGCGGCCACGGATGGTTCCCCTTCATCCTGCGCCTCGCCTCGGGCGACCTCATCTGCCTCTTCACCGAGTCGAGCGCCCACGTCTACTGTCCGGGGGGACGGACGGTCCTCGCCCGCTCCCGCGACGGTGGGCGCACCTGGTCCCGACCCCAGGTCCTCTTCTACAAGAAGGACTGGATCAACCACGCCGGCTACGGACACGTCCAATCCTCCGACGGCCGGATCTGGGTCAGCATCCGTTCGCAGTTCTATGACACCAAGAAAGGGGCTGCCAACGACCCCCGCGCGTGGAAACATGAGACCACGATCCTCGTGTCCGACGACAATGGGCACACTTGGCGGAAGATCGCTTCGGCTCGGGCAGTAACGAAAACGGTGGCCGGTCAGACGATCCCGCGACCGGCGATTGAGATGAGCAACGGAAGGATCCTCTGGACCGGATCCAGCGCCGACGAGCGGGGCGACTCCTTCCGCGCGACCTTCCTCCACACCGAGAAGAACGGCAAGCTCGTCTTCGAGAAACGCGAGCACCCCGAGCTCGGGCCCACGGCGGACGAGTGGTCCGTGGTCGAGACGCGCACCCCGGGCGTCCTCGTCTGCATGATGCGCCAGCAGCAGCACTCCCAGTTCTTCGCCACCGCGCGAAGCTACGATTTCGGAGAGACCTGGACCCCCTGGCGCGAATCCAACGTCTACATGGGCCCCTTCCCCACGCGCCCGTGGCTCAGACGCGCGGACGACGGCACCTTGCTTTTCACCTTCGGCCAGCGCTGGATCGGACGCACCTTCGTCGTCGCCAGCCACGACGACGGCGAAACCTGGGACATCCCCCGCCGCCAGACCATCCTCCACAGCCCCCGCGACTACCACAAGGTCTGGGACTCCCACTACACCGACATCGCCCGCGCGGAAGGGAACACGTGGCTTGCCGTCGACTACGTCGCCAGCCCCCGCCGCCCATCCCAGAAGGGCCTCTACGGGACCTTCATCGACGCACGCTTCTTCCGCGATCTCCGCCAGGGCCTTTCCCTCGCCTCCGTCGGGACCCCCGTGCGCAGCTCCACCGCCGGCTACTGGAGCTTCGATGAGCTTGATGGCGCATTCGCCCACGACCCCATCGGCGGAAACTTCGCCGAGATCCACAACGCCTCCCGCGTCCCCGGACGCTTCGGCAACGCGCTTCGCTTCAACGGGAAGAAGAGCTTCGCCATGGTCTATGACGACGCTACGCTGCGCGTCCCCAAATACTTCACCCTCGAAGCGTGGATCCTCGTAAAGAACCCCAAGCGCGACCAGGCCGTCCTTTCCAAAGCTCCCCGGTACGCCCTCACCATCCGAGAGGGGAAGCTGGCGCTCGAGATCGGCGAGGCCGTCATGGTGAGCGAGCACGGCGTCATCCCCGCGAACCGCTGGGTCCACGTCGCCGTCTCCTTCGGCATGCGCCGGTCCTACTCCCGCGCCACCTTCTACATCGACGGCAAGGAGGACTCCTGGGTCCAACCCGCCTATGGCACACGCTCGGCACGCCCCCTCACCTTCACGGACGCCATGAATCAGAGCGACACCTTCATCGTCGGCGGACCGCTCTTCCAGGAGTTCGGCCACAAGAACAAAAGCGCCGACAACCTCGTGATCGGCATGGACAACAACCTCCGCACCCGCCCGTTCCGGGGCCTCATCGATGAGATCGCCATCCACGCCGGCGACACAGACCCCCGCCGCTTGCGCGAGAGCGTCCGCCGGCGGTTCCTCCCCTCCGGCAGCGTCTCCTCGCTCCCCATCGCTCTACCGCTGGGGGAGCGCTGGCGCGCCTTCAGCGCCCGCGTGACCGCGCCCGCGCGCACGAGCGTCTCCTTCTCCATCGAGGATGATAAGGGCAACACGCTCCTTCCGAAGGTCGCCGACGGGACCGATCTTAAGGACCTGCTCGCCCAGCGGATCGTGCTGCGGGCGAAGCTTGCGACCCGTGATCCGGGGCAGACCCCGATCCTCCACGACTGGAGCGTCTCCTGTTCCGGTCCCACAGCGCCGGCGGTTCACCAAGCTCCTTTTCCGCTCGAGTCCGCCCCCCTCGCCCGCATCGGCGCGAAGCCCAGGTCCGGAGTGGTGCTCTAGGCGCCGAAGAGCGTTCGCTGGCCTTCTTATCGCCCCAGCTCCCGCTTGCTAGATACGGCTCGGGCAGGGTATGATGGAGATAGATCGAGGGTCCGCAATGAACCTCCTGTTTCCCGCAAAGGACCTCGGTACATGACCGCGATCATAGAACAGCACGCCAAGGCGATCTCCGACCTCTGCCGCCGCTACGGCGTCGCGCGCCTGGAGGTCTTCGGCTCCGCCGCCGACGATACCTTCGACCCGGAGCATTCCGACATCGACCTCCTCGTCGAGTTCCTCCCTGGACAAGACCTCGGCCCCTGGCTCGCCCAGTACTTTGAGCTCAAGCGTGACCTTGAGACCCTCCTCGGCTCGAGCGTCGACCTCGTCATGACCGGCGTGCTCGCAACTGCAAACCCCTACTTCGCCCGCGAGGTGAACCGATCAAGAAGGCTCGTCTATGCAGCATAAGTCTCCAAAA
The DNA here is from genome assembly GCA_043803205.1 of Planctomycetota bacterium. Taxonomy (GTDB): domain Bacteria; phylum Planctomycetota; class DG-23; order JAZDKG01; family JAZDKG01; genus JAZDKG01. The sequence goes on along the minus strand of JAZDKG010000200.1, from coordinate 18,664 downwards.
TGGTTGGAAGATATCCGGTCCTCCGCCACGTTCATTCTCCAGACCATGGAGGGGAAGAGTCTCAAGAAGTACACCTCCGACCCTGTGCTGCGCGCGGCCGTCGAACGGCACTTCGAGATCATTGGTGAAGCGATGAACCGGATTGCCCGCCACGATCCGGAAATCGCAAAGCGGTTCGGCGACTACGCCCGTATCATCGCCTTCCGAAACCTTCTCATCCATGGCTACGACCTCGTGGAGCACCGCGAAGTCTGGAACGTCATCCGCGACCACCTTCCTTCCTTGAGGGCACAAGTCGAATCGCTCTTGCGCGAGTCGCACAAGAACGAACCTCTCGCGTGATCCCTATCGCCATTCCGTTTCCCCCCAGAGGACGCCCCATGCACGTCCCCCCCTTCGCCGAGTTCCCGACGGAGGAATACGAGAAGCGCATCGCCGCCGTCCGCGCCCTCATGCGCGAGCGCGGGATCGAGGCATTGCTCCTCTTCTCCGACGTCAACCTCCGCTACCTCGCGGGCGTCGTCAACGCCTACTGGATCGCGACAATGGCCGACGACGTCCAGTGTCTCCTCCTCCCCGCGGATGAGGAGGACGGCTGCGTCCTCATGCTCCCCGACCACCTTTGCCATGGCGCCGCCCGCTCAAGCTGGATCGCGGACAAGCGCGCTTGGTCGCAGTTCGGCGCCGGGAAGCTCCCCGGCCCGATCGCCACGATCCTCGAGGCGATCCGCGAGAAGTGGCTCGACGAGAGCCGCATCGCCATGGAGGTCGGCGCCAACGCGCGCCTGCTCATCTCCCCGCATTACTTCCAGGAGATCAAGAAAGCGCTCCCCGACTGCGAGATCGTGGACGCTGAGGAGCTGCTGGCGCGCGCCCGCGTGCGCAAGTCCGACCTCGAGATCGCCTGCCTGCGCCGCGCCGCCGAGATCACCTGCGAGGGGATGCGCGCGGGACTGGACGCCGTCCGCGAGAACGCAAGCGAGCTCGATATCGCGCAACGCATCGTCCGGCGATGGAGCGAGGTCGCCGACGACTTCTCCTCCCACCGCCCCTTCTTCCTCTTCGTCTACTCGAGCCCCCTTCGCTCCCAGTGGTTCGACTGCGGGCCCTCGACCTACCGTCTGCGCAAGGGCGACTACTGCGTCATCGACATCGGGTTCTGCTACAAGGGCTATTGGGCCGACTTCTTCCGCACCGCCTGCATCGGCGATCCGAGCGCCGCGCTTCGCCGGTTCCACGACGCCAACATGGCGGCCAACGTCGCCGGCATCCAGACCATCCGCCCCGGGGCCACGGGCACCGACGTCACGCGCGCCGTCCACGAGTCCTGGAAACGATCAGGGCTGGAAGACGAGCTCCGCGAACAGCTCGTGCAGCACGACTACGACTTCGTCGGCCACGGGATCGGGCTCACCCTCCACGACATCCCCCTCATCAACTCGCGCGCGGAAGTCCCCCTCGAACCGGGGATGGTCGTCGCCATCGAAGGGATGCTCGTCGACCACATGCCCTTCCGCGACACGACCGTCGCCGTCGGGACCGAGGACAATGTCCTCGTGACGCACGCCGGCTGCGAGGTCCTCACTCCCGTGGAGCGCGACCTCCTCGTGCGATAGAGCCCGGCTACTGGAATAGACTCTTAGCCCGCCTTCTCCGTGCGAACTGCGGCAGAAATCGCCGGTGCGCCCGCAGGTACGCATCCAGGAGCTTCTCCGCCACCTCGATGTCGGTGACGCCCGGCGAGAAGAGGACCGCCTGGAGCGCAAGTTTTCGATCGCCACGCACCGCCGCCTCCACCGCAAGCTCCGCCGCCTCCAGCTCCCGTCGGCAGATCTCCGCCACCGGACGCGCAAGCTTCCCAACCCCCACGCCCCGCACGCCCATGCCGCTCACGACCCCCGGCACCTCGACGATTGTGCCGTTCGGCAGGTTTGTGATATACCCCTCGTTCGGCACGTTCACCGCAAGCTCGTAGCTGTTCTCGTCCAAGGCGATCCCCGTGATGATCTCGGCCGCCCGCTCGGACGGAGTCTCCCGCAGCGCGTCCACCGGCTCCTCCCCCGAGACCATCCGCTTGATGCGCCGCCACATCCGCCCGCGTCCGCGCTTGGCGCCCTCGAAATCGTGGCGGTGCAGGTGGTAGCGCTCCCACGCACCCGTCTTCGCGTCCGACACCCACGGGAGATACTCCGACAGGTGCCCGTCACCGGTCGCCGGGTACACCCCGAAGAGTTCGAAGAGCTTCCGGCTCAGGGGTTGCCAGTCCGCGGGCATGTCGGCAAGCCGCTTCGCGAAAAGCGGGTACAGGTCTTTCCCCGTCTCCCTATGTCGCAGGTCGAGTATCCAGGTGTTGTGGTTCGTCCCCGCCGCCTTCACGTCGATCAGCTCATGGGCCCGCTTCGTGGCCTCCCGCCCGTACGGCTCGATCTCGCTCCTCCGCGAGGGCAGCTTCCCCTTCCCCCCCGCCATCCCGAGGTCCCGCGCGAGCGCCGCTCCAGCCGCGACGTAGGCGAACCCGATCTGGTGACAGATCCCCACCATCCGTATCCGCGTGTGCCGGTGCGCGAGTAGCGCCATCCTCGGCACGGGGTTCGTGAAGTTGAGCGCCCACGCGCTGGGACAGAGCTTCTCCATGTCGCGCAGGATCGCCAGCACCATGGGGACGTTCCGAGCCGTATGAGAGAATGCGCCCGGACCCCCGTTCTCCGCGTAGTGGAAGATCCCGTGCCGGCGCGCGATCTCATCGTCGAGCCGCCATCGGTTCTCCCGATCCACCGCGATCGAGACGATCACGAAGTCCGCTCCCGGCAGCATCCTGCGCCGGTCGGTCGAGCTTGAGATCTTCATCGACGCCGACCACTCCCGGCTCATCCTCTCCGCGAGCTTCCGCATGAGCGCCAGTCCCCCGGCGTTCACGTCCACCAGGGCGAGCTCCGCGCCGGCGAGCTTCTCGCACGACACGAGGTGTGCCAAGGTGTTGAGCCCGAAACTCGCGCTCCCCGCCCCGATCACCACGATCTTCAACGCTCTCATCTTCGCGCTCTCCTTGATGAAACCCCGTCTGCGCGGACCTTTCGTGCCAAACCCAGATCCGAAAGCGCCCGCTCGACTTTCTCCGCAAGGTGCTCCGCGATCGCTTCCACGCAGCGCTCCCCCAACTCGGGCGACGAGGTCTGCGTGAGATCTTCCCCCCACTCCCATTCGGCCGGCTCCCGGTAGAGGTCGTGAGGCGCATCCTCATACTTCTTCACGCGCTCGACTCCCATCCGGAAGTTCTCCATGTGCGTGAGTTCCGGGTAAAGGTGCCGGAACATCGACGTCTCGAACTTCCCCGCGTGGTCTGCCGGCACCTCCCCGTCCACCACCACCCCCTCGTACTCCGGCTGCGCGATGACGCGGACCTTCGGATGCCTCGCCGCGAACGCCGCCGACACCCGCTGCACGAAATCCACCTGGCAGTCCCCGTAGTGCCCCGTCAGAAGCACGATCACCCGCGCGCCCGCCTTCACGAGCTGCTCGAACACCTCCGTGAAAAGCGCCCACAGGGTCGGCTCCGAGAAGGTGAACGTCCCCAGGTACGTCGAGAACCCCGGCCTCCCCCAGTAGTGCGGCGGGAGCACGACGCCGCCTCCGAGCTTTCGCGCGACCGCCAGCGCGATCCCGTGCGCCTTCAGCGCGTCCTGCCCGAGCGGGAGATGCTCCCCGTGCCACTCCAGGAGCCCCGTGGAAAAGAAGAAGACGGGCATCTCCTTCACCGCCCGCGCTAGATCCCTTGGGAGCATTTCTTCGTAACGATACGTCCGGGCCATTCCGCTCCTTCCCCGGGGGCACGTGCCGTCGCTCCCCGCGCACGGTCCCCGCCTTTTTTCTTGGGCTAACTTCAGGACCGCCCCCGCTCGGCCTCCTCCCGGCGCGCAAGCTCCTCCTTGAGCCCCCAGATCTCCTCCTGCCGCTGCCTCGTTTTTGCCAACTCCGACAGGTTCCCGATGAACTCCCGTCGGACCGCCGGATGCAGGATGAGCGTGATCCCTACGATGTCCGTCGCCACGAGTCCTACGGATACCACACGCAGGACCGCCGAGACTCCCTCTCCCGGCGCTCCCCCGAACGCCTCCCACGCCCCAAGCGCCGCATACACAAGAAGCGCCATGAGCGCAAGGAGCGTGATCGCACGCGCCTTCTGCGAGAGCTTCCAGATCCCCACCGCCAGTCCCACCGCCGCTAGGACACATGCCCCCGCCAGGACGTACGACCCCCCGCCCAGCCCCACGCGGGCCGCGAGCAGAATCCCGCTCAGGAACACCACCACGAACAAGACTTGGATCACGGGCGCCCGCTCGCCCGTCTTAGCGCCCATCGCGCTCCCTCATTCTGATACTATGGAACCATCACGCACCGGAACCCGGTGATCGAATCGCTCCTGTCCTCCTCGATGCCGTGCCGCCAGTACGTGCGAAGCGGATCGACCTCGGCCGTCGGGGTATCGCTCCAGGCGCCCCCGCGCACGACCCGCAGCGTGCCCTGAGCCGGGCCCGTGGGGTTCTTTTCCTCCGTCCCGGCGTACCCCGCCGCCGGATCGTAGTAGTCCGCGCACAACTCCTCCACGTTCCCCGCCATGTTGCGACACCCATACGCGCTCGCCCCCTCTGGGAAGCTCTCCACCGGCGCCGCATACCGCACCCCGTCCGCGTCCGGGCCCTCCTGGGGCCAATAGTTCGCCCGCGTGTTCCCGGGCGGATCGTTTCCCCACGGGTAGATCCTCCCGTCCGTCCCCCGCGCCGCCTTCTCCCACTGCGCCTCCGTCGGAAGCTTCTTCTTCGCCCACCGGCAGTACTCCTGCGCGTCGGCGAAGGTCACGTGCGTCACCGGCTGATCCGGTTCCGCCTGAAGCCGCGCGTCCCGGCCTCCCCGCGGGAACCGCCAGCTCGCGTTAGGCGTCATGCGCATCGCGTAGTCCCCCGTCGGACTCAGCCTCCACACGAGGCTCCGCTCGCTGCGCTCCGCCGCCGTCACGTAACTTGTTACGAACACGAACTTCTCAAACTGCGCGTTCGACACCTCGTGGAGGTCGATGTAGAAAGCGTCGAGCATGACGAGCGTCTCGGGACGCGCGTCCGCCGGACCGTCCTCCCGCCCGCGCCGGAAGCGCCCGGGCGTCACCAGCGTCATCTGGGCCCCGTCAGCGAGACTCACCACCCGAAGAGGCAATCCCGTCTCCGGATCGTAGCTCGTCCCTTCCACCGGGGCGAAGTCCTCGGGCAGCATCCTCTGCACGCTGGCCCGCAACGCCTGCGCCTCCGCGTTCTGCGAGTCCAGCGCCAGCGCCGCATCCAGGGCGGCGAGCGCGCCCGCCCGGTCCCTGGCGTCCTTCCGGGAGCGCGCCTCGTCCAGCAGCGCGAGCACCTTCGCCTGCGCCCGCCGCATCTCCGCCGCCCCTTGCGCCGAGGCCGCCAACCCCGTTACCTCCCCCAGAAGCGTCTCCGCCTCGTCGTAACGCCGTTGGGCGAACGCCCCCGTCGCCTGCGAAAACTTCTCCCGCGCCGCCAGCGCCTCCGGGGCCTTCGCCGCGTCCTCCCCGTATTTGCCCGCAAGCCCCTCGAGCGCCTCCCGACCCTTCGTGAGCGCTCCCTCGAGCTTCTTGCGCCTCTCGATCCCGGCAAGGATCGACTCGGCCGCCGCCTGCGCGCCCTCCAACCTCTCGATGGCCCCCGCCAACATCCCCTGTCTCTTGAGCGCCGGCACGCCTCGCACAACCTGCGTCACCTGCGAGAGAAGCTGTTCCTCCTCGAAAGGCTCCGGCTCCAGGGACTCGATCCGCGACACGAGGGTGTCGATCTCGCCGCTCCTGGCCTGAATCTCGAGAAGCTGGTCTTCGCGCAACCCCCTTGCGCGTTCCACCGCCTCCGTCCCCGCGGGCTGCGTCCCGGCCTCCTCGGCCGGCCGCGTCGCAGCGATCGGTACGATCAGGGGGGGCTCGACCATCTTCGGCCCGCGCCCCGCAAGGTACAACCATACCCCCGCCACCACCACGACGACGAGCAGCACCGCCCCGACAACCAGCCGCAGATGCTCCCGGGGCGCCCGACTAATCTCCACCACTTTCCGCAAGGGCGCCGGCAGTCCCTCCCCGGCGAACACCCGCGAGAAGTGCATCGCGTCCTCGTAGCGCTCCGGCTCCCGCAGCGCGATCGCCAGCGCCTCGTAGACGTGCTGACTCGCGCCCTCGATCGGAAACGGATTACCGAACCGCACCTCCCCCTCGGCCAGCGGCTCCCCGAACGGCGGATGTCCCGCGAGACACTCGTACAACACCTGCGCGAGCGCCGCGATGTCCGGACGCGCTCGTCGGCCGGCGCGCGTCCCCTCCTTGCGCTCCTCCCCCCAGTGCGACACGTCCACGTCCGCGATGTGCGCCACCCCCTTCTCGTCGACCACGAAACTGCGCATGTCGATCCCGACGAGCAGGATCCCTCCGGCGGCCGCCTCGTCCAGCGCCCCCGCCGCACCCCGCGCTATCTCCATCACCCTCTCAAAGCTCAGCCTCCCCGACTCCCGCAGCACGCTCTCGAGCCTCCTTCCCGCAACGTGCTCGAAGACGAGGAACTTCGGGTCCCCCTCGCTCTCGAAGACGTGCAGCTTCGCCACCGCGGGATGCAGCAACCGGCGAAACACCCGCGCCCGCTCCTCCCATCGCCCCACCTGCGCCTCGCTGGAGGCCGATAGGGTCGGCATCATCTTCACCACCACCTGTCGAGCCCCCTCCTCGTCCCGCGCTAGATACGCTCTCGCCTCTCCCCGGCCCGCGATCCGCGAAAGGATCCGGTACCGCCCCTTCAGCACCGTGTGATGCGTCCGATCCTCCTCGTCAAGGGAACAGTGCGGACAGGCCGATAGATGCGCGTCGTACAGACGTCCGCACCCCGCGCAGCGCTTCTGCTCCTTGCTCTCGCGCATGACGTCCCCCTTTTGGGTAAGCCCTGCCCGCTCGCCGGGCGAGCTTCAGGGCGAACCCTCGATCAACGCCCCGCAGAAACCATACGTCGGCGCAACCTCCGTCACGATACCCCCGTCGGCGCGCAAGGTCAAGAAGATCATGCGCGGTTCGACCTTGAATAAACCTCCCCCCGCCTCGTCTATCACCTTGACGGCGCCTTCCCCGCCCCTCGGGGCCCTCAAAGCGGCGCCCCATTCTTGCCGATATATGGGGGAAGTCGCGCGGCCCATCCGCGCGAGGCGCCAACGACCCCCTTGAAATCTCGACCGACCATTGGTATTTACTAGTGTCGGACATATCCAAGAAGGAAAGGATAGGAAAATGAAGACGCGCATCGGAACGCTCCTCGGCATCGCCTCCGTGCTGGCGCTGGCTTTCTTCGCCGGCTGCGCCAGCGAAGCTCAGAAGGGCGCCGCAGTCGGCAGCCTCATTGGGGCTGGCGCCGGCGCCGCGATCGGCTCCGGCAGCGGCCGCGCCGGACAAGGAGCGCTGATCGGCGCGGGCGTCGGCGCGGGGGCCGGATACGTGGTCGGCAACGAGCGCGATAAGGCCGCCATGCAGCAGCAGATCCAGTCCACCAGCGAGCAGGCCAACACCTACATCGTCAACGTCCATAACTCCAACGGCAGCGTCAGCTCCGTCACCCTGCGCCGCGTCGGAAGCCGCTGGCTCGGCCCCCGCGGAGAGGAATACCTCTCCCTTCCCACCGAGGCGCAGTTGCGTCCCATCTACGGTTTCTAGCCTCGGCCCCCAGGTATCGCTCCCCCCGGCGCGCTCTCGCGCCGGGGGGCTCCTTCCCCCTCCTCCCGACCCCTGCGCGTCCCCCTCATCCCGCCTTCCCCGCCGGTCCCCCTCTCCCGTCGCGCGGGCCGCAGCCAGACGAATATATGACTTGACATATCCTGAACTCTTGATATATTGATAGTAGAGGACCACCGGCATGAAAGGAAGCGTGCGGCTGCTTCCCCTCGACGCGATGCGAGAGGCCTCCGAATGCCTCAAGGTGCTCGCGCACCCCATGCGCCTGCGGATCATCGAGATCCTGATGCAGGGTGAATTCCCCGTCCACGAGATCGCCCGACTCTGCCAGCTCCCGCCCCATCAGACCTGCCAGCACCTGCGCCTCCTGCGGGGCCACGGCTTCCTGCAGAGCGCGCGCAACGGACGGACCGTCTCCTACCGCATCGCATCGCCTCGTCTGCGCGCGATCCTGCGCTGTCTGCGCGAGACCTGTCCCGGAAGAAAGTAGCCGCACCCCCGTCCCGCAGTCGCGGGATCGTCCTCACGCTGAGGTCGCCCATGTCCCGCATCGAAACGCTCAAGATCGTCCTCGACGAACTCTACGCGCGCTACAACCGCCGGGCCTTCGCGCATCCCGACCCCGTCGAGCTCCTTTACGCCTATGACGATCCCCGCGACCGCGAGATCGCCGCCCTCGTCGCCAGCGCGCTCTCCTACGGGCGCGTCGCCACCATTCTCGCCAGCGCCCGCAGCGTCCTTCGGAAGATGGATCCCTCGCCGCGCCGTTTCCTGCTGGAGTCGACCGACGAGTCCCTTTCCGACGTCTTCGCGGCGTTCCGGCACCGTTTCGCGCGCGGCTCGCACCTCGTGGCGCTCCTCTCCGCCGCGCGAGCGGCCCTCGTTGAGCACGGCTCCCTCGAGAACGCCTTCGCCGCCGGATGGGACGGCGCATCCGACACCGTCCAGCCAGGACTCCGCGCCTTCCTCGCGACGCTCTCCCGGGCCTCCTCCCGCGCGGGACACCTTCTCCCCGTCCCAGACTCGACGAGCGCATGCAAGCGCATGCACCTCTTCCTGCGCTGGCTCTCCCGCCGCGACGAGATCGACCCGGGGGGATGGACCGCTGTCCACCCGGCCAAGCTCATCGTCCCCCTCGACACCCACATGCACCGAATCGCCTCGGCGCTCGGATTCACCGCGCGCGCTAGCGCCGACGCCCGTGCCGCCTACGAGATCACCTGCGCCTTCCGCGAGCTTCGTCCCGAAGACCCCGTCCGCTACGACTTCTGCCTCACCCGCCTCGGCATCCGCCGCGACGCCGACCTCGACGCCTTCCTCTCCCGCTGCTTCCCCTGCGAAGGAACCCCCCATGCTTGAGCTGCTTCTGCGCATCCTCGCCGACGCCTGGAACACCCTCTGCGACATGTCCCCGTACCTGCTCTTCGGCTTCGCCGTCGCGGGCGTTCTCTCCGTCCTCATCTCCCCCGAGACCATCGAGCGGCACCTCGGCGGGGCGGGGCTGGGCTCCGTCATCAAGTCTTCGATCTTCGGCGTGCCGCTGCCCCTGTGTTCCTGCGGCGTCATCCCGGTCGCCGCGTCATTACGCCGCCACGGCGCTTCCCCGGCCGCCACCGCGGCGTTCCTCCTCTCGACCCCCCAGACGGGCGTCGACAGCATCCTCGTCACCTTGAGTCTGCTGGGTCCGCTCCTCGCCGTCTACCGCCCCGTGGCCGCCCTCGCCACGGGGATCCTGGGCGGCTGGCTCGTGTCTCTTGTCACCTCCCGCTATGAGGGCGCCGCTCCCGTGCCGTCCCGCTGCACCGACGCCTGCTGCGTCAACCCCACCAACCGCAGCAAGCTCTCCCGCGCCCTGCGCTACGCCTTCCTCACCCTCCCGCAGGATATCGCCAAACCTCTCCTCGCCGGCCTCCTCGTCGCGGGAATGATCACGGCACTGGTCCCCGCGCAGAGCATCCCTCCGGCGCTGGCGGGCGGCCTCCTCGGGATGATCCTCATGATGCTCGTCGGAATCCCCGTCTACGTCTGCGCCACCGCCTCCGTCCCCATCGCCGCCGCGCTCATCATGAAGGGCGTATCCCCGGGCGCCGCCCTCGTCTTCCTCATGACAGGCCCGGCCACCAACGCCGCTACCATCGCCACGGTCTGGAAGATCATGGGACGCCGGGTCGCCGTCGTCTACCTCGCCGTCGTCGCAGCAAGCGCCCTGGCGGCGGGCCTCCTTCTCGACCACATCGTCGCCGTCGCGGCGATACCCCCGTTCCAGCCCCTCCAGGAGGCGCTCCCGTACGGCGTCAAGGTTGTCGCCGCCGTTGCGCTGCTGGCGGTCCTCGCGGGCTCGATCCTCCGTTCCGCCCTCGGACGGAGCGAGCAGGTCACCATCCGCGCCGCCGGGACCACCTTCGTCCTGCGGGTCACCGGCATGTCCTGCTCCCACTGCGCCGACACGCTCGAAAAGGCCCTCCGCGAGGTCCCCGGCGTCGACAGCGCCTCCGTCAACCTCGCCACCGGCGAGGCCACCGTAACCGGAAAAAGCCTCGACATGAATGCCCTCCTGTGTACGGTAGAATCATTGGGGTTCTCGGCTGCCGGGCCTGACGGACCCCTTCCCGGAAAGGAGCCACAGCATGACCCCACAGCGCTGCCCAGGACATGAGCCGTTCCGCAAACCCGAGCGCCCCGTCGAGACGAAATGTTCTTCCTGCGGAGCCGCAATGGAAATCTGGGAGGATGAGCGGGAGCGCAAATGTCCCCGCTGCGGCGCCCGCGTCCGAAAGGTCGACGTCGCCCCGAGCTGATCGCCCGAAACGAACCGTCCGAAAACGATAGGAGACCACCATGACCGAGCACAAAACAATCGAACTCAACTCCGCAAACTTCGAGAAGACCCTCTCCACGGGGGTGGCGCTCGTGGACTTCTGGGCCGCGTGGTGCGGCCCCTGCCAAGCGCAGGGCCCCATCGTCGAAGAGATCGCCCGCGAGCCCCGTCCCGGCGTCACCATCGCCAAGGTGGACGTGGACGCCGAAAACGAGCTCGCCCGCCGCTTCGCCGTCATGAGCATCCCAACCCTCGTGATCTTCAAGGACGGTCGCGAGGTTGAGCGGTTCATCGGCGTGCAGGACAAGTCCACGCTCCTGACCTCCCTCGAGAAGGCCTCGCAGGCCGGCGGAAAGAAGAAGTGACGCGCCCCGCCCGCGCGTGGGAACCTCTGCAACCATCCTAGGAAAGGAAGAAAACGATGGTCTTCGACTTCAACGCGGATGAGATCTTCGGCTTCGCGCTGGCGATGGAGCGCAACGGCGCCGCCTTCTACCTCAAGGCCCGGGACCACGCCCGCGACCCGGCCACCGCCGAAATGCTCGAAAGCCTCGCCCGCTGGGAGGAACGCCACGAGAAACGCTTCGCCGCCATGAAGGAGAAGTTCGCGAAAGCCCGCCCGTCGCTCGCTTCCTTCGATCCCCAGGGCGAAGTCGCCCAGTACCTCGCCGCCTTCGTCGACAACCGCGTCTTCCCGAAGAACGATCCGTCGAAGAAGCTCACCGGCAAGGAAACCCTGAGCGACCTCCTCCACGTCGCGATCGGGCTTGAGAAGGACAGCATCGCTTTCTACGCAGGCGTGAAGGAGTGGGCCCCCCAGAACCTCGGGAAGGTCGAAGTAGGCGAGATCATCGGCGAGGAGATGCAACACGTCCGCATCCTGACGGCCCGCCTCGCCGACGAGACCCTTAAGGATAAGCCGAAACGCAAAGGAGCTTGAGAGGACACGACCCCCGCATCACGCGCCGCGTGCTGCAAGATCAAAAAAAACGCCCGTCCCCGTAGACGGGCGTTTCCTCTTCCCGCAGCCCCCCCTTGTCTCTCAGGCGCTCACCGCCCCCACGAAGCTTGCCAGCACCCCGCATTCCGCGGGCGCAATCCCACGGAACTCCACCCCCAGCCTCCTGACGCGCGCCCCGGCCTCTTCTTCATACGCCACCCTTCCCCGCACCCGCACAAGCTCGTCCCGCAACGCCAGCGTCATCCAAAGCTCCCCGTCGCGCGGCAGATCGTCCGGCCGCGACCCCAGAAGCTCCACCTTCGCCCCTATGTCGCTCAGGTCCAGAGTCCTGCCCATAAGGGCCGAGCGCACCATCCCCAGGCTGTCCACTTCCTCGCAATGCACCAGGTTGCACGACGTCACCCGCGGCGCCCGCCGCCTCTCTCCTGACAGATCCGCCATCGTCCGCTCCTCAAAAGCGCACTCTCCCCTCACGCTCTCCATCGGCAGAATGCGCCTGTGACACCAGCTTTTCCCCCTTCACGGTGAAGCCTTCAGGATGAGCCCTCCCCTCCGCCCAGCTTCTCAACAAGCTCCACCAGCTCCCTGCGCTCTTGGCGAAAGAGCCCCCGGTCGGCGGCGCAGGACGCCGCGGGTCGTCGTCTCATCAGAAGGTATTGCGGGGGGTGTGGGGAACTCGCCTGCGAAGCGGTTCACCTTTCATGGTCTTCCTCCCTTTCCCGCTCAGAGACGATCAGGCCTAGGGGCTTCCGACCCGAGCGGGAAGGGGTGACGCATAGCTTCTCTGCTCGCCCTCTCCCTCGATGGTGAGCTTGTCCGAGATTGTGACCCGGGCGAAGCTTCCCCGCCTGTGCACCGCCGCGACCGTGATGTAATGAACACCACCATACACGGTCCATCGGCTTTCGTGCTTGTGCCCGTGGAAGCAGACCAGCACGCTGCCGTCGGTCGAGAACATCTCCCGCACCTGCCAGCCGTTGTCCACGTAGGAGTATTCCTTGCCGACGGGCTCAAACGGCACGTCTCCCCCCTCACCCGAGCCTTCGACCGGCGTGTGGTGCAACTCCTCGTGGCAGAAGACGACCTTGGTCTTGCCCCGGTTGGCAGCCAGGTCATCGGCGAGCCAAGCAAGCTGCTTCCGGTCGATGCAGTACCCGCCGCTCACGCCGTCGCGTCCCCGTGGAACGTCTTGCATCGCAGCCGGATCGTTGTTGCCGTCCAGAACGATAAAATGGACGCCCTTGACGTCAAAGGAGTAATACCGGTGGGGTAATCCGGTCACCGCCAGCAACTCCGACTTGGTGATATCCTCGCCAGCCGAGCCTTCCGCGCAGAGATCGTCGGGGGCGACGACCTCATCCCCGCCTCTGATCCAGCCCACGTCATGGTTGCCCATCACTGCATACGCCGGACACGATCCGGACCTGAAGATCTTCCAGACGCGCTTGAGATTCTCCAGTTGACCGTCGTGGAGTTCCTTCGTCGTCGGCCCCTCGCTCACCTGGATCGCCAAGTCTCCTAGGTCGATGACAAAATCGGCCTTCCACCGGTCCATCGCCTCGACGAACTTCAGTAGGTTATTCTCGCGCGACCCGGAGCCCTGCACGTGCGCGTCAGCGGTAATCCCGAAGCGGACGAGGGTCGACTCACCGGCACGGCACCCATCACCGACACCCAGCAGAATCACCCACGCCACAGACGCCCCGAGCATCTTCAGAGATCGGCGCCCAACGGACGCTTTCCGTGGCAAGGGCTGCATGCGCTGCCTTCTCGCGCTCTGAGGAAGAGCCGACTTCGGACCTACAGGGCCAACCCAGCTACGGCGAAAGCGTCTCGACGAGTTCCACAAGCTCCCCGCGCTTTTCGCGGAAGAGCCGACGGTCGGCGGCGCGATTCGTGATGACCGCCTTGACGATGTCGTGAAGCCGCTGCCGATACGCCTCGCCCGCCTCCCCGAGACGGGCAATCCGTCCCTCGGCCATCCTGAGCAACATGTAATCCTCGATCCCCATGCGCACGTACTCCCATCGACGGCTGGGGATGACCTTCTCCGCAGTCTTCACGTCGTCGGGCGGGGCCGGGTATTTCGGGCCGTTCGTGTAGACCATGGGCCAGTAGTTCTGCTCGACGTTCTCGCTGATCCATCCGCTCGTGCGGTTGTGGAGCATGTTCCAGAAGTGGACGCCCGTGGCCCCGTGATGAAACGCGGTCCAGTGGAGGTACCGGAAGAACCCCAGCGGGTCACGCTCCTTGCCGCCGCCGTACGCGGCGTCCGCCGCGCCATAGAACCAGAGCTCCCGTCCCCCCGATCGCAACACCGGAAACCCGTCCGGCGTCCCCGCGTATTCCACCCGCGGCGCATGGTAGACGTAAATGTTCATCCCCGCCTTGACGAGACCCCCCGTCGCCGCGCGCGACGCCTGGGGGATCGTGATCATCATCCGCACCTTCGGATCCGCCGAATGCACAAGCTCGCAGATCGCCGCCACCTTCTCGTCCAGCGTCTCGTCGAACATCTGGAAATAGAACGCGTCGTAGTCGCGGCCCTTCGACCTGATGTGCTCCACCATCTTCGCGACCCATTCGCGAAAGACGGCCTTGAACTCGTCGCTCATCCACGCCACCGGGCCGAACCAGCCGTACTGGGGACGATCCACATGCTGGTTGAACGGGAAGAACCAACTTACTTGGGCGAAATCCTTATGGAACTCGACGAACTTGTCCATGTCCGCGAAGTCGATCTCGATCGGACGGATGACGTTCCCGTCGGCGTCCTTCCTCGGCAGCCCCTGGGCGCTGGCAGCCCCCATCGTGATGCGGTGCGACAGCATCGAGTCCCTGACTTCCGGAAAGAGCGGATGTTCGCCCGTGTTCAGGTCGGACCAGTTGCCCGTGGAGAGGGGAGTTTCGGCGGACAGCGTCACGTTGTGAACGCGGACCGTGACGGGGATGGTATGGATATCCTCGCCTACCGTGAGGGTAACCCGGTATTCGTATGTCCCCGCCTCTGCGCCGGTCGATTCGGCGAGCACCCACACAAGCTTCGACTCTCCCGGCGGGATCACTTGCGGACAGTCCGTCGCGAGAAGCGCGTCGGGGACATACATCGCGTTGGTCGTCTCGAAGAAGCGCGCGACGCGGGGCGTGATGTCCGGCGCGCCTTCGGCGCCGCCGCTCACCTCCACCGTCAGGGACGCTTCCTTGTCCGTGAGGTTGGCCACGCCCAGGGCGGTGGCCTCTAGGGCGTTTACGACGGTGTCCACCGACGCGGACTGCGGCGGATCGACCGCCTCCGGCAGCGAGAGCATCGTGAACGCGTCGTCCGGCACGACCTCCCAGACCACCGCGTCGGCGCCGTAAATCTCCCGCGCGCGGACCCGATGACGCGCCGTCAGCTCCGCGCGCAGCTTCTCAAAGTCCCCCGGCTCCGTGACGACCCGCCCGCGGAACTCCGCAAGCTCGTCCCGCTGCGCGCGCGCCTCGCTCTCGGGCCAGCAGGCGATCTGACGCTCCATCGGCGCAACCAGGTTCCCCAAGAGATTCGACGCCCTCCGCCCGCCCGCAAGAACCTCCTGCAAACCTCGAGCCCCGCTTGCGGGAATAGCGGAAAGGATCGGCACGATCGAGTTAGGGTCGGCGGGGACCTCCCCGATGACTTCGATCTCATCGACAAAGACAAAGTAGTAGGGGGCCGGCGCCATCGCGACGACGGCGACATATCGGGCGCGGGCGCCGTTCAGCGACACCTTCACCCGGACCCCAACGCGCACGTCCTCGCCTTCGGCTGGGGGGGGAGGCGCCGTATGCTCGCCCGCGAGCACGTAGCTCTTATCATCCAGGCTCACGTAGACTCGAAGTCCAACCTCGACGACGCCCGCCCCGCCCCCCCCCGCCGTATTGAACAGCAGCTTGGAGAGCGTCGCTTCCTCGCCGAGGTCGAAAAGAATCACCACGGGGACGTCAATCCCCGCCGACCATCCGACCGTCGAGGGGAACATCCACATGCCCCCCGTGTACCTAGTCTCCCCGTCCGTGAGTTGCGTCTTGTCCCCCTCATCCGCGCAGTGGGTGTACGTCGGCCCCGGATGGAAGGTGTACGGGCGCCCGAGCGCGAGGTTCTCCCCGCGCGCCCCGCACGCGATCATGACCGCTAACGCCGCCCACAGGCTCGTCCGCTTCATCTCGACTCCCTTCTCATCGCCCGGTGATCCATCGCTCCCAGAGCTTCCCCGCCTCCGCCGCGCTGCGCACCACCGCGTTTACCGCCAGTCCCCGGTGCGGCAGCTTCCTGAAAACGAACGCGAGATCCTCCTCCGTGAGATCCCCCCAGATGAAGAGGGGCTTCGCCTCAAGCACCCTCCGGTACTCCCCCTCAAGCTCCTCCGCCGACGGACCGCCCCGGTCCCGGTGAATCTCGATCACGCTCACCGCGCTACGCACGAGATACCCCGTCGGCAGGAACCGCGCGGGGTGCAGGTGCACCACCGTGTGCTCGAACGACTCCGCGATCCGCCGGTCGCATGGCTCGATGAACTCCTCGTACAGCGCGGGCGAGAGAAGCGCCGACGCGTCCTCCTGAAACCAGATCGTCTCCCCCGGACACCACAGGCTGTAAAAGAACGCCCCCGTCCCCCCGTGGAACGACTCGACCTGCGCAAGCACCCATTTCCCGAACGCGATCCAGAAATCCGTGACCCTCTCCGCCGCCGCCTTCACCTCCTCGGGCGCCTCCATCATCCGAAAGAGGAACCGCTCCCCGCCGTAGAGCGCCGAAAGGAGATCCGCCGGACCCCGCATGAGCGTCACCCCCACCGGATACCTCCTGCGGCTGCGCGCGTTGAGCGCCGCGTAGAACTCCCCAAGCTTCCGCACCCACGGGTTCTCTTCCGAGAACGGGCGCACCTCTCCCGCAAACTCCGTCGGCGCCTCCGCGCGCGACGAGCCCGTCTCGAAATCCGCTGTCACGCCGCACCCGAGCGCCGCCTCCACCCACGGCAGCCCATAAAAGGGCGCCGCCGACCACACGAGGTCCCCTCCCGCCTCCTCGTGAAGCCGATACTGCTCCTCGTAGTCTGAAAGATAATCCTCCACCACCACGTCCTCGACCCCCACCCTCCCGTCGGGAAGGTGCCGCCTCGCCCCCTTGTATCGATGGAGCGGATACTGCGACCCCGGGAAAAACCCCAGGAGCGGCCGATCGTTCTCCCGTGCGAACCAGCACCGCAGCCTCCCCAGCCTCTCCTCCAACGCTGCGTGCACGCGCCGCCCTCCCTACTTCTTCACCGCAAGCTTCACCGATTTGTAAACCCCGCCCGGAGACCCCGTCGTCACGATCCCCAGCACGATGAGGTTCTTCTCCCCGAACCTCGCCACCTTCGTAAAATCCACGACCCACACCCCGTTCTTCTGGGACCGCTCGCTTAGCCATTGCCCGTTCACGAAGAAGTGATTCGTGCCCACCCCCCCAAAGAGCAAACACACCCCCTTCCCCTCCAGCTCCCTGGGCACGTCGAACCGGCACCGGTACCACGCGATCCCCCGGAACCGATACCCCTGCCTCTGAAAATACTCACCCGTTCGGATCGGCTTCCAGCCCGTCTCGTCCCAATCTTCCGCCGTGTAATACCCGATCCCCAGCGCCTCCTCGTCCGCTAGGAAAAGCCACTCCTTCGGGAGATCCCCCACGATCTCGTAGGCGTCCGCCAACGGCCCGAACGTCGCCTCGTCGCTGTACCCCCGCGCCTCCGAGGCGCTCGGCGGGACCGGCTGCGCCAGCGCGCATCGGCTGTCCCGCCCCGCGTCCATCTCCCGCGCGTTCCGCGCGTTGCGCATCGCAAGGACGTACCCCTCCGGCACGTTCGCCTTCCGCTCGCCTTCCCGGGCGGGCGAATCGAAGAATACCGCCCCCCTGAGCTCGTTCCAGATCCATACGTACCTGTCCGAGCGCAGCATCCCGAAGTAGAGGGCGTTGCCGAACTCCGCGGGCGTGAAATGATTGTGGATGAACTCATCCTCCTTCACGTGCCAGCCCCCTCGCACGTTGTACCGGTTGTCGAGCATCAGCCCGAACCCCGTCTTCATCCGCTGCCTGTAGAGCTCCCCGACCGCGCTCACGTCGACGGCCTCCTCGATCCCCCTCCTCCCCTCGACGAACCGCGCGTCCAGCGTGTACGCGTACGACTTCTCATGCCCGTCGACGAGCGTCGCCTCGGGCGACATCCCCTCGAGCATCCCGTCCCCGAACGCCGCTAAGATCCCATAGTCCGAGCTCGCAAGACCCTCGAGCTTCTCTTCCGGACAGTACCGCGCGCCGTACCCGATTCGCTCCTTCGCCACCGAGTGAATCCCCGGCAGCACCAGCACCGTGATCTCCGGATACTCCTCGCACATCGCGCTCATGATCTCGCGGCCGCGTCGGCGGGCGGCGGCGACGTACTCCTCGTACGGGACGACGCGATCAACGAGCTTGCGCGTGACCATCCCCATCTCGCTCGCGTGCGCGTACGGATAGCAGAACCGCATCATCCACCGACTCCACTTCATCCCCCCGTACTGCTCCACGTCCAGGAACACGCCCTTGAGGCCGCATTCCCTCGCGATCGTCGCCGCCAAGACCATGTTCGCCTTGATCCTCGCGAAACCCTCGTCGTCGAGCCAACTGGGCGCGGGCAGCGGCTGACTCTGCGTCGAGATCCAGAGAAAGTTGTCCGTGAACCGCCGAAACTCCACCGCCAAGAGATCGTCGATGGAATCCCGCACTTGTTCTCTCGCCATCTCCTCGGGCGCCCACCACCGATACGCAAGCCTCTCCCTCTTCCCGCCCTCCTCCACGCTGAGGTCGATGGTCACACCGTCAAACGGATACCGCTCCATCTCCCGGATGTGCCCCCGCAGGCACCTCGCGTCGGGCATGTCCTGCCCGGTCTTGATGATCTTCTTGTCTGCTCCGATCCTCGGGCCCTCCGCCGCCGTGCACGAGGCGCCGCCGAGGATGAGCGCTAGGAACGCAGTCAGCGTGTATCGCACAATAGACTCCTCTCGATTGCCTGGACGTCGTCTTTCACTCCCGTGCCTTCATGACCGCCAGTTTCACGGGCGCGGTGATGCCCGCCGGGCTCCCGTCGGTGATGAT
>JAZDKG010000199.1:0-13370 GCA_043803205.1 Planctomycetota bacterium | reverse complement strand
CCGGGATTACAGCATTAGCCAATCAATCATTTAATAGATATGCATAACGAAATGAAGATCTTTTCAGGGACCGCCAACCCCGGGCTGACCAAAGATATCTGCAAGGTCCTGCGCCAGCCCATGGGCGACTGCACCATCTGTCATTTTTCGGACGGGGAGCTCCGGGTCAAGATCAACGAGAACATCCGCGGGGCCGATGTTTTCATCGTCCAGCCCACCTTCTCCCCCGGCGACAACCTGATGGAACTGCTGATCATGATCGACGCCGCCAAAAGGGCTTCGGCCAAGCGGATCACCGCGGTCATCCCCTACTTCGGCTACTCCCGCCAGGAGCGCAAGGACCAGCCCCGGGTTCCCATCACCGCCAAATTGGTGGCCAACCTGATCACCATCGCCGGGGCCAACCGGGTACTGACGCTGGACCTCCATGCCGAGCCCATCCAGGGTTTCTTCGACATCCCGGTGGATCACCTGACGGGTGCGCCGGTGCTGTGCCGGTACTACGGGGAGCGGAACCTCGGGGACCTCGTGATCGTGAGCCCGGACGTGGGGTCGATCAAAACGGCGCGCGATTTCTCGAAGCGTCTGGGATGTCCGCTGGCGATCGTGGACAAGCGGAGGGTCTCGCCCCAGGCGGCGGAGGTGCGAAACATCATCGGGGACGTCAAGGGACGCGCAGCCCTGATGACCGACGACATGATCACGACGGCGGGGACGCTGAGCGAAGCGGCGGTCGTGCTGCGGGAACACGGGGCGAAAGAGGTGTATGCGGCAGCGACGCACCCGGTGTTCTGCAAAGGGGCGGTCGAGCGCTTAGCAGCGGCGAAACTCGCAGAGGCGTGCGTGCTGGACACGATCCCGATGCCGCCGCGAGCGGAGAACCCCAAGATCACCGTGCTGGAATGCGCGTCCCTCCTGGGGGAGGCGATCAAGAGGATCCACTATAACCAGTCCGTGAGTTCCATGTTCAAAGAGTCATAAGGATACAACCGATGGAGCAGGTCACGCTGAAGTGCGAGTTGAGAAAGAAGACGGGGACGAAAGAGAGCCGGCGGCTGCGGAGAGACGATCGGGTGCCGGGGATCGTGTACGGGCACAAGCAGGAGCCGATCTACCTGACGCTGGACCGGGAGCAACTGGAGGAGATCCTGGTGACGGGCGCCCGGATGACGCAGCTTGAGATCGGGGGGAAGAGGGAGCCCGCGCTCATCAAGGCCGTGCAGCACGACCACCTGGGACGCGCCGTGATCCACGTGGACTTCACGCGGGTTGCGCTGGACGAGAAGGTCGAACTGAGGGTGCCCCTGGAGACGATGGGGACGGCCGCCGGGACGAAGCACGGGGGGATTCTGGACCTCGTGCTCAAGGAACTGCCCATATCGTGCCTAGTGACGAACATCCCGGAACGGATCACGATCAAGGTGACGGAACTGGAGATCGGGGGACACATCTGCGTGAAGGACCTGGAACTGCCGAGCGGGGTGACGGCGCTGGTGGGCGGGGAGACCGTCCTGGTGGTGGTGCACCAGCCGGCAGTGGAGGCGCCGGCGGCAGAGGCGGCGCCGGCGGCAGAGGCGGCGACCGAGCCCGAGGTGATCGCGAAGGGCAAGGAGAAGGAGAAGCCTGAAGAGGAAGAGGAAGCTGAGGCGTAGGAAAGGCAGAGCGATTCGGACGGACAAGGCCATCGTGGGACTGGGGAACCCGGGACGGGGCTACGCTCGAACGCGCCACAACGCGGGGTTCATGGTCCTCGACCGCCTGGCGAAGGCGCACGGGGGGCGGCTCTCGCGGCGAGCGTATGAAGGGAAGAAGTGCGAACTTGAGATCGGGCCGTACAAGGTGATGCTGCTGAAGCCAATGACCTATATGAACGAGAGCGGGCGGAGCGTGGAGGCGCTGGTGAGGGAGCGGGGCCTGTCCCTGGACGAATTGCTCGTCGTGCTGGACGACCTAGCGCTGCCGCTGGGGACGCTGAGGCTGCGGCGGGAGGGGAGCTCGGGGGGACACCGGGGGATCGAGTCCATCACGTCGGCGCTCGAGAGCGACCGTTTCGCGCGGCTGCGGATCGGGATCGGGGGCGTGAGCGATCCGGGGTGGCGCGACTTTGTGCTTTCGCGGTTCCGGGAGGAGGAGTACGATGCGCTGGAGGAAGCCCTGAGGCGGGCGTGCGAGGCCTGCGAGACGTGGGTGAACGAGGGGATCGAGGCCGCCATGAACGCCTTCAACGCGAGGAAGACATCGCACGATCGGCCGTGCGCTTCAGATAACGATGAAGGACCCGAACTCGATGGAGGAAGACGACGTTGAAGCTGTATGAGGCGATGTTTCTCCTGAACCCGAACGAGACCGCGCGGAACTGGGACGAGGTACGAGACCTTGTGCACAGTCGGATCGAACGCGAGGGCGGAAAGATCGTGTCGACACAGAAGTTCGACGACATGAGGCTGGCCTACGACATGCGGGGCTTCAAGCGCGCGACCTATTACCTTGTGCACTTCGAGGGCGAGGGAAGCGTGATCGCGCCGCTGCGCCGCAGCGCGGGCCTCGAGGAGTCGATCCTGCGCGTCCTGGTGTTGCTGGACGAAGACGGGGCGGCGGAGCTGAATCCGACCATCCTTCAGGGGATGGGGCCGGACCAGTTCGGCAGGCCGAGTTACTCGGGCCGGGACGGCCGGCGGGACAGGGACAGACGGGACGAGCGGCCCGGGCGGTATGGTCACGGCGACAGAGACGCGCGCGATCGGGAGTGAGGTGAGAGGAGGACGAGATGGCGAACCTGAACCGTGTTTTTCTCATGGGCAACTTGACACGCGATCCGGAACTCAAGTATACTCAGTCGGGGCTCGCGGTCTGCGATTTCGGCCTAGCCGTCAACCGCAACTACAAGACGAGCCAGGGTGAAGACCGTTCGGAGACCCTCTTCGTGGACATCACGGCGTTCGGCAAGCAGGCCGAGACGGCCAGTGAGTACCTGAAGAAGGGGCGGAACGTTCTCGTGGAAGGCCGACTCAAGCTCGATCAGTGGACGAGCCAGGAAGGCCAGAAGCGAAGCAAGCACACCGTGGTGGCCGATCGCGTGCATTTCTTAGGCAGCCCCACGAAGGCGTCGCAAGGGCCATCGCAGGATGCGGCGGAGCCGGCGGAGCCGGCGGGGGAGGACGACATCCCGTTCTAGACCGTGGGAAGGTCTTTTTCGAGGGACGAAAACGTGAACATGGCGAAACGCAGACGAACGAAACGTTACTCCCGGGAGAACAAGTGCCGTTTCTGCCGGGACAAGGCGGCGACGGTGGATTACAAGAACGTGGCGGCGCTGCAGAAGCTGACGACGACGCAGGGCAAGCTCTTCTCGCGGAAGCGGAGCGGGAACTGCGCGAAGCACCAGCGTTTGGCTAAGCAAGCAATCAAGCGGGCGCGGATTGTAGCGCTCATGCCCTTTGTCGCATCCTAGCGGGAGGGACTCATGCAGCTCCTGTTGAAAGAGAACGTGGAGAAGCTCGGCCGGCGCGGCGACATCGTGCAGGTGGCGGCCGGGTATGCCCGGAACTATCTCCTGCCGACGAAGAAGGCGATCGAGGTGACGTCGCGGAACACGAAGCAGGTCGAGCGGGCGAAAGCCCGGATCATCGCGGAGGAAGCTGAGAAGCGAGCGCGCCTGGAGGAGTTCGCGGCGATCCTATCCAGGCTCGCGTGCACCGTGAAGGCGCGGGCGACCGAGGAAGGGCATCTGTACGGCTCGGTCGGTCCGAAGGAGGTCGCATCCGCGGTGGCGGAGGCGGGACACAAGATCGAGGAGGACGAGGTCGAGCTGCCCGAGCACCTCAAGGAGGTGGGGGTGTACGCCGTCCCGGTGCGTCTGCAGGAAGATTTGGCCGCGACGATTCGCATCTGGGTGGTCCCGGAAGGCGGAGGGGCTGAAGAACCGTCCCAGGCGACGGCACCGGCGAGCGAGGGATAGGACGGCGGTCACGTCCCGGAGTCGCGGGACCGGAGCCGTCAGCGGACCCGATGAAGGCGGGCGGTGAGTCATGCCTACCCCCGAGGCGACGGAGAAAGCCCTTCCCCAGAACCTGGAGGCGGAACGGTCGCTTCTAGCGTCGATGCTGCTGGACAACGACTGCATCGGCGTGGTGGCGCAGAGCGTGAAGAAGGAGCACTTCTTCGCGCCGGAGAACCGTCACATCTACGACGCGATCCTGGAGCTCTACGGGAAGAACCGCGCGGCGGACCTGGTGACGGTGTCGGACACGCTGCGGCGTCGGGGGCTGTATGAAGCGATAGGCGGGGCGGGGTACCTCGCGTCGGTGGCGACGTCCTCCTCGTCCGGTGTGAACGCCGAGCACTACGCGACCATCGTGCACAACAAGGCGATCCGGCGACAGCTCATCGAGGCGCACATGCAGGCCTTGGCGGAGGTGCAGAGCTCGGCGGAGGAGGAGGACGCGCTCCTGGACCGGTCGCAGCACCTCATCTTCAAGGTCGCGGAGGAGCACGAGATCGGGCATACGGTGGCGATCGGGGATCTCCTGCGCGCGACCATGCGGAAGATCGAAGGGATCCACGACCGGCACAACCGCCTCACGGGGGTTCCGACGGGGTTCATGGAACTGGACAACCTGACCAGCGGGCTGCAGGACGGGGAGTTGATCGTTTTAGCGGCGAGGCCGAGCGTGGGGAAGACGGCGCTGGCGCGGACGATCACGGAGACGGTAGGCCTGCGCGAAGGGAAGGCGGTGGCGTTCTTTTCGATGGAGATGAGCCAGGAGCAGATCGTCCTCAACATGCTGTGCAGCTGCGCGAAGATCAACGCGCACGACATGCGGCGGGGGATGCTGCGGGACGAGAGCTGGGCGGAGCTCGTGGAGGCGGCGGACCGGCTGTGCGAGACCAGGATCTTCATCGACGACACGCCCGCGCTTTCGCCGATGCAACTGCGCGCGAAGGCGAGGCGGCTCAAGATGCAGGAGAAGATCGACCTGGTGGTGGTGGACTACCTGCAGCTCATGAGCTCGCCGGTGATGGAGAACCGGCAGCAGCAGATCGCGGAGATCAGCCGGTCGCTCAAGGCGCTAGCGCGGGACCTGAGCGTGCCGATCGTTGCGCTGAGCCAGCTCAACCGGGCGGTGGATCGGGAGAGCCGGGAACCGATGCTGCACGATCTGAGGGAGTCGGGGGCGATCGAGCAGGACGCGGACGTGGTGCTGCTCCTGCACCGGGACGACTATCAGCAACGGGATGAATCCGCCACGCCGATCCAGGGGCCGAGCGTCGCCAAGCTTATCGTCGCCAAGCAGCGCAACGGGCCGACGGGGGCGCTCAAGCTCACGTTCCTACGGCAGTTCATCCGGTTCGAGAACTACATCGAGTGGGACGGGCAGGGCGTCCCGGAGGGCAGCGAGGTCAGCTTACCACGAGGAGGAGACGATCTCTCATGAGCAAATACCTAGCGATGGCGCTCCGTGTCGCCGCGGCGGTCCTGCTTGCGGGAGCGGCGACGGCGGAAGACGAGGGGACCGTCGCGAGCATGGAGGGCCTCAAGGTCATTGAGATCCGCGTCGTGGGGAACGACAGGATCCCGGCGGAGCGGATCCTTGGGGTGGTCAAGACGCACGCGGGGGACGCGCTAAGCCTCCAAGGGCTGGACGAGGACACGAAGGCGGTGTACGCGACAGGGCACTTCTCCAACGTCGCCGCGCGCACGGAGCCGGCGGAGGGGGGCGTGCGCGTGATCCTCGAGGTGACGGAGCGACAGGTTATCGTCCGGATGGAGGTCGTCGGGGCGAAGGCGATTCCGCGAACGGACATCGAGGCGGCCACCGGACTTTCGGTGGGCGCGGCCGCAGACCCGTTCCTCATCTCGCAGGCAACGGACAAGATCCAGGCGCTGTACCGGGGGCGGGGGTACCCCGGGGCTTCGGCGGAGGTGACGACGAGCGAGACACCCGCAGGGGTGACTGTGGAGATCGCGGTGTCGGAGGGGACCCGGGGGCGGATCACGAAGGTGACGATCACGGGAAACCGGGCGTTCGGGTCGAGCAAGATCCGGGGGCTCATGCAGACGAAGGCGAAGTCCCTCTTCGTGCACAAGGGGATCTACGAAGAGGCGCAGCTCGCGGACGACGTATCGCGGGTGAAGCGATTCTACATGGACGAGGGATTCTTCGATGCGCGCGTCGCGTCGGAGGTCGAGTCCAACGCGAGTGGAACGAGAATCACGGTGATCGTGCGGATCGACGAGGGGGCGCGCTACACCGTGCGGGAGATCGGGGCGTCGGGGAACGCGGCGATCGAGACGGAAGAGCTGCTTTCCAAGATCACGGTTGCGCCAGGCGACGTGGCGCGCCAGCAGAAGCTCGAACGGGACCGGAGCGCGATTTTGGACGCGTACGGGGACCTCGGGTACGTGGAGGCGGAGGTGACGGTGCAACCCACCTATGACCCGGAGGCCCACCAGGTCGACCTGACGTTCACGGTGGAGGAGGGCGCGCCGCTCTACGTCGGAAAGGTGGACATCACCGGGAACACGAAGACCAAGGACAAGGTGATCCGGCGGGACGTCACGCTGTCGCCGGGGCAGTTGGCCAGCCGGCGGGAAATGCGCGCGAGCAAGGAACGCCTGGAAGGAAGGCGGTTCTTTGACAAGGTGGAGCTTTCGCTCGTGCCCGGGGGCGCCGGCGAGACGCGGGACGTGCAGGTTGCAGTCGAGGAGGGAAAGACGGGGCTTCTCACCTTCGGGGCGGGGATTTCGAGCGACAGCGGGATCATCGGGACCGCGAGCATCGCTCAGCGGAACTTCGACATCACGGACCGGCCGAAGTCGTGGGGGGATCTCTTTTCCGGAGAGGCATTCACGGGAGGCGGACAGCAGTTTTCCCTGGAGATTTCGCCCGGAACGGAGTTGTCCCAGGTGAGCCTCGCCTTCCGGGAGCCCCACCTCTTCGACAGCCCGTTCAGCTTCGGGATCAACCTTTACGCGCGCGAGCGGGAGCGCGAGCACTACGACGAGGCCCGGGCGGGCGGGATCCTCAGCTTCGGGCAGACCCTTCGAAGAGACCTCTACGGGGAGGTCTCGGTGCGCGCGGAAAGCGTGAACATCTCAAACCTTGGGGCCGACGTGCCGGCAGACGTCCTTGCGGTCAGGGGGCATAACGACATCATCGTGGCGGGAGCGAGACTCATCCAGGATACGACAAACCGTTACTTTATGCCCACGGAAGGCCACCGTGTGTCGGCGGAGTATGAGTATGCGACGGGAGACTTCTCGTTCCAAAAGGTCACGCTTGGCGCAACGGGCTACTGGACGACGCACGTGAACGCCGACGGCAACAAGCAGGTGCTGACGCTGCGAGGAGAGACGGGGATCGCGTGGCCCTACGGAGAGACCCCCATATTCGAGCGTTTCTACACGGGGGGCGCGGCGAGTCTGCGAGGGTTCGAGTATCGGGGGGTGGGTCCGCGAGCGATGGGCGTTCCGCTCGGAGGGGACTTCCTAGCGTTAGCAGGCGTGGAGTATACGGTGCCGCTCTTTGTGGAGGCGTTGCGGGGGGCGGTGTTCGCGGACGCGGGAGGGGTGTGGGAGAACATGGGGGCGCTGGATTCGGGCGGGATCCGGTGTTCGGTCGGCGTGGGGCTGCGGTTTGTTCTGCCGGTGCTTGGAAACGTGCCGGTGGCACTGGACTTCGCGTGGCCCATCGCCAGCGAGACCGGGGACAAGGAGCAGGCGTTCAGCTTCAACATCGGGGCGTTCTTCTGAGAGGGCGGAGCGCCTCCTCGAAATCCATGGGCAAGGAGCATGACATGAGACTTCGGATCGTTTCGGGGATGGTGTTCGCGATGGCGGGGGCGCTCGTCGGCTGGGGGGCGCTGAGCCTGCGGGCGGCCGCCCAGGTGGAGAGGCAGGCGCTCAAGGTCGGCGTGGTGGATTTCAAGCGCGCCTTCGACTCTTACAAGAAGAAGGCCGAACACGAGGCGAAGATCGAGGCGGAGAACAACCGGATCAGCGAGGAAGTGCGCGCCAAGAACGAGGAGCTGAAGACGCTGCAGACGAACGTGCAGCTCTTCGAGGAAGGGAGCGAGGAACGCAACAAGGCCGACGAGGCCCTGCGCAAGAAGCGCATCGAGTATCAGGCGTTCGTGGAGCAGTCGAAGCAGGATCTCATGCGGATGCAGCGCAACTCCATCGTGGCGATCTACGACGACATCACGAAGGTGATCCGGGAGTACGGGAAGGCGCAGGAGTTCGACCTGATCATCAAGCGGGACGTGCCGGACCTGCGCGCGAGTAACCTCCTGGACCTGCAATTTCAGATCAACAACCACAAGCTCCTGTACAACAGCGACGCGCTGGACGTCACCGACGCGATCGTGGCGCGGCTGCAGGCGACCGCCCCGTAGGCGGCCGCGGAGGCGCATAAGCGTGCAAACCAGGAAGACCCTGAGCGAGTTAGCGGAGCTGGTCGGCGGGGAGATCGTCGGGCGGAGGAGGATCGTCATCCGGGGCGTGTCCGGTATCAAGGAAGCGCACAAGGGGGAAATCACGTTTGTCGCGAACCGGAAGTACCTGGGATTGCTCAAGGAGACGCAGGCGAGCGCGGTGGTGGTATCCAAGGACGTAAGCGACTCCCCGATCCCCATGATCCGGGTGTCCAATCCCGACCTAGCGTTCGCGCGGATCGTCGACGCGTTCAGCGCAAAGCCGCTCACGTTCTACCAGGGGATCCACCCGACGGCGATCCTGGGGGAGGACGTAGAGCTGGGCAAGGAGGTGTCGATCCAGGCGTACTCGGTGGTGCAGCCCGGGGCGCGGATCGGCACGAACACGATCATCTATCCGGGCGTTTACGTGGGGCACTACGCGAGGATCGGGAGAAATTGCCTCATCTACCCGAGGGTGGTCATCCGCGAGCACGTCCGGATCGGCGACAACGTGATCATCCACAGCGGGGCTATCATCGGCAGCGACGGCTTCGGGTTTTCGACGGTCGAGGGGGTCCGCGTAAAGATCCCGCAGATCGGGACGGTCCTCATTGAGGACGACGTCGAGATCGGGGCGAACGTCACCATCGACCGGGCGCGTTTCGACAAGACGATCATCCGGAAGGGGACGAAGATCGACAACCTGTGCCAGATCGCGCACAACGTGGTCATCGGCGAGCATACGTGCGTCGTGGCTCAGACGGGGATTGGGGGAAGCGTGCGGATCGGCAAGAATGTGATCCTCGCCGGGCAGACGGGGGTGGACGGGCACGTGACAATCGGGGACGGGGTCCAGGCGGGCGCCAGGAGCGGCATCCTGAAAGATGTGAGAGAAGGGGCGGTGGTCTCCGGCTTCCCCGCGCAGGACCACCGGCGCGAGCTCCGGGAGCGCGCCGCCACGAAAAGGGTCCCGGAGCTCATGAACCAAGTGAAGGAACTTAGCGAGAAGGTCGATCGCCTTGAGCGTCAAGCAAAGAACCATCGCAGGCGAAGTCGCACTGGAGGGAGTTGGCCTCTTCAGCGGCGAGGAAGTGCGGGTCGTCTGTAAGCCGGGCGAGCCAGACCAGGGGATCCTTTTCGTTCGGAAGGACCTCCCCGGGGCGCCGACGGTGCGCGCGCTGCCGGACTGCATCGACCGTCGGCCGAGGCGCACGAGCCTCAAGCGGGGCGAGGCTGAGGTGCAGACCGTGGAGCACCTCTTGGCGGCAACGGTGGGGCTGGGGATCGACAACCTGACGGCTGAGTTGGACGGGGCAGAGCTACCCAGCACGGACGGGAGCGCGCAGGTCTACACGAAGCTTCTGGAGAAGGCGGGCATCGTCGAGCAGGACGCGGAGGCAGAGGTGTATGTTCTAGCGGAGACGGTGTTCGTGTCGCGCGGGGACGCGAGTCTGATCGCGATGCCCCAGCCGGACAACCAGCTCGTCATCACGTACAACCTGGACTACGAGTCGGAGGAACTCCCCTCTCAGAGTTTCACATTCGTGCTGGACTCCCGGGCTTTCGCGGAGAAGGTTGCACCGGCGCGAACGTTTCTGCCGGAGGCGGAGGCGCTGACGCTGCGCCAGCAGGGGATCGGGAAGGGCGCCACGTACGAGAACACGCTGGTCGTGGGGAAGCAAGGGGTAATCCACAACGCGCTCCGCTTCCCGAACGAGTTCGCACGGCACAAGGTGCTGGACATTTTGGGGGATCTTGCGCTCCTGGGGGTGCGGCTGCGCGCCCACATTGTGGGGGTGCGCAGCGGGCACAGTCTCAACTGGAACCTAATTGCCAAGCTGACGGACGCGCGCAAGCGGAAGCTGCGTCACGCGACCCAGGAGATCCTCTTAGACAGCCGGGAGATCGAACGGATCCTGCCCCACCGGTATCCGCTACTGCTGGTGGACCGGGTGGTGGAGATGGACGGGAACCGTCGGGCGGTGGGGATCAAGAACGTAACCGTGAACGAGGAGTTTTTCCGTGGGCACTTTCCGGGGCGGCCGATCATGCCCGGGGTGCTGCAGATCGAGGCGATGGCACAGCTTTCGGGGGTTCTGCTGCTGAAGAGCGTGGAGAACGTCGGGAAGCTGCCCGTGATGCTGTCGCTGGACAAGGTGAAGCTCAGACGTCCCGTGATCCCGGGGGACCAGATGCGCCTGGAGGTGGAGGTAATTCGCCTGCGCAGCCGGACGGCGACCGTGTCCGCACGGGCGACGGTGGCCGGGAAGCTCGTGTCCGAGGCGCAGATCTCCTTCATGCTTGTGGACGCGGACGATGAGAGTCACATGGGGGCCGAAGACGAATGAGCGCAGAGACGCAGGTGCACAAGACGGCCATCATCGCGAAGGACGCCGAAATCGGCGAAGGGGCCGCCGTCGGCCCGTACTGCGTCGTACACGAGAAGACCCGCATCGGTCCGGGGGCGGTGCTCCACGGCCATGTGACGGTTTTCCCCAACGTGACGATCGGGGGGAATGCGCAGATCTGGCCGAACGTGATCTTAGGCGGTCCGCCGCAGGACGTGAAATACCAAGGCGGCGACACGAAACTCATCATCGGGGAAGGCAACGTCATCCGCGAGGGGGCGACCCTGCACGTCGGGAGCACCACTGGGGAAGGCGTCACGCGCGTCGGGGACGACAACTACCTCATGGCATACAGCCACGTCGCCCACGACTGCCAGGTAGGGAACTCGACGATCCTGAGCCAGAACGTGCTTTTGGCCGGACACGTGCACGTGGAGGACTTTGCGATCATCTGCGGGGGGAGCGCGCTGCACCAGTTCGTGCGCGTAGGGACCGGGTGTTACATCGGGGGGCTCACGCGCATCGTGCACGACGTGCCCCCGTACATGATCGTGGAGGGGAACCCCTCATCGGTCCGGGGGGTGAACGTCGTGGGGCTGCGTCGCCGCGGGGTGAGCGAGGAGACGATCGAGTCGCTCAGGGAAGCGTACAGGATCCTGTGGTCTTCGGAGGCGATCCGCGTGAACGCGGTGCGGTTGGTGCGGGAGACGGTGGTCTCGACGCCGGAGGTCGAGCGCCTGCTTCACTTTCTCGAGCAGATGGACCAGGGGAAGCACGGCCGGTATCTGGAATCGTCCCGATAGGGCGGATGCGAAGGCATGAAGAGACTGAAGGTTGGCGTGATCGGCGTGGGGAGTCTCGGGCAGCACCACGCGAGGGTGTGCCAGTCGCTTCCGAACGCGGAACTGGTGGGGGTCGCGGACGTAATTGAGGCGCGGGCCCGCGCGGCGGCCGACAAGAACGGAACCGAGTGGGTGACGGACTACCGGAAGCTAATCGACAAGATCGACGCGGCCTGCATAGCGGTGCCGACGGCGCTTCACTTCGGAATCGCTTCTGATCTCGTGCGGGCGGGGAAGAGCGTCCTGGTGGAAAAGCCGATGACAGCGACACTGGGGGAGGCGAACGCGCTGTGTGAACTTGCGCGGAAGCAAGGCGTGGCGCTGCAGGTGGGTCACATCGAGCGTTTCAATCCGGTCATGCAGGTAGTGGAGCAACACCGCATCACGCCGGCGTTCATCGAATGCCATCGGCTGAGCCCGTATCGTTTTCGCAGCACGGACATCGGGGTCGTGCTGGACCTCATGATCCACGACCTGGACATTCTCCTGTATTTGGCGAAGTCCGCGATCGAGTCGATCGACGCGGTGGGGGTAAGTCTAATCGGGCCGCGGGAGGACATCGCCAACGCCCGGATCCGATTCGCGAGCGGGTGCGTGGCGAACATCACGGCGAGTCGGTGCTCGCTCAAGACGATGCGGAAGATCCGGATCTTCGGCCCCGAGGGGTACATTGGCCTTGACTTCGGCAACCGGTACGCCATGCTGGTAAAGAAGTCGCCGACGTTCGACAAGACGAGGCTGGAGCACGTCGGGCGGGATTGGACGGACCTGAGCAATTTGCAGAAGCAGCTCAAGTTCGAGGACATGCTGTCGGTGACGGAGCTCGCGCTCGAGGAGTATGAGCCGCTGCACGCGGAGATACAGTCCTTCGTGAACGCGGTGCTCGAGGGCCGGCCGCCCGTGGTGTCGGGGGAGGACGGACGCCGGGCGATCGAGGCGGCGGAGCGGGTGGTCGCGTCGATCCGCGCGAACGGGTGGTTCTGTCCGGCCCCGGAGGAGACCTGAGGAGAATGAATCGGATGGCGGTTTTTGACTTCCTCCAGATCGAGACGAGGATGGCGCCCGGCAACCGGATCGAGGCGCGCGCGACGGGGATCCTCGGCCCGCATCTGCAGTCGTTTGTCGACCAGTTTTTCGGGGTGCTGAACTCGCTGAAGGTGATTGCGAAGAAGGGAGAGGCGAACGTCTACAACCTCTACAACCCGCCTCAACCGACGCCGGCGGGCATGCGGGCGCTGGAACGCAAGGTGAAGGAGGTCATCTTCCGGAGGATTTTCCCGGCGACGGCAAACCTAGCGATCACGCATCGCTGCCAGTGCAAGTGCGTTCACTGCAGCGCCGAGCCGTTCGTCGATCCGAAGCGTCAGGAGCTCACGACGGAGGACCTCAAGACGGTGATCGACGGGGCGCTGGACCTTGGGGCGAGCCTGGTCATCCTCGTCGGGGGCGAGCCGCTGCTTCGCAAGGACCTTTGCGAGCTCATCGCGCACATCGACCGCGACAAGGCGATGCCGATGATTTTCACGAACGGCCTGCTCCTCGAGCAGGCGGCGGAGCAGCTAGCGGAGGCGGGGCTCCAGACGCTCAACATCAGCATCGACTCGAGCGAGGCGGCGCAGCACGACGAGTTCCGCGGGGTTCCCCGTCTCTACGAGCACGCGTTCCGAGGGGCCGCGAAGTGCCGCGGACTGGGGATCCTCACGGGGATCTCGACGTATGCGACGGGGCAGAACCTCCGGGACGGGAGCCTGGAGAGGCTTCTGCG
>JAZDKG010000198.1:0-10015 GCA_043803205.1 Planctomycetota bacterium | reverse complement strand
AGGTCCGAATTCCCATCATCGTTGAAATCCCCCACCCTCACGTCCGACCACGTCACCCCTGTGGACCACGCCCCCCACAGCTCGTTCGTAAACGCGCTCCCGCTGGAGACGGCTACCCACCACTGTCCGTAGTCCGTCCTTGCGACCACGTCCGTCCTGCCGTCCCCGTTGAAATCTCCCACCCGGACGTCGTCCCATTGGATCGCCGCCCATGCCCCCCATAACTCGTTCGTGAACGCGCTCCCCGTCGAGACGGCCGCCCACCACTGTCCGTCATCCGTTCGCCCGACGATGTCCGTCTTGCCGTCCCCGTTCAAGTCTCCCGCCTGCACATCGTTCCAGTTGATCGGCGCCCACGCACCCCAATACTCATTGACAAACGCGCTCCCCGTCGAGACGGCGATCCACCACTGACCGGCGTCCGTCCGACCCGTGATATCCGCCTTCCCATCTCCCGTGAAGTCCCCCGCCTGGACGTCATTCCAGTTGATCGGCGCCCATGCCCCCCAGAACTCGTTCGTGAGTCCCGTCCCCGTCGACACCGCCAGCCACCACTCCCCCCCGTCCGTGCGCCCCACAATGTCGGCCTTCCCGTCCCCAGTGAAGTCCGCCGCCCGGACGTCCTCCCACGTCACCCCCGTCGACCACGCCCCCCACACCTCCGTGCTCCCTTGACTCGTTGTCACCAGCCACCGCCCCAAACCGTCCATCCGCCATAGGTCCTCCGCCCCGTCCCCGTTGAAGTCCGATCCCACGGGCAAAAGGATCGGCGAAGCCAGTTCCGCGACGAGGGCCGCCACCGTCGCTGATGCCGACTTCGCCATGAGCAGCCCCTCGGCGTTCAGGTTCTCAAACACGTCGTCCGTGCTGTGGTAGTACGGATAATACGGCTCCCCCGTCGCCGGATCGAGCCCGTCGATGAGTAAGAGCGCGTCCCATCCGTACCACCAGAAGTTGAAGTGGTCGCTCGCGCCCAGCTCCCACCAGTCCGCTGCGTCCGTCCCGTCCCCGTCGTTCCCGTAAACCATGTCGATCTCGAGCCCCGTGTTGTAGTCCACTCCCGCCTGCGCCAGCACGTCCGCAAGCCACGCGCAATCCAACGAGTCCGCCACGGGCGGCGGAAACGCCTCTTGGAGATACTCCAGGATCAACTCCGTCATGAACGGATCGCCTCCCGTCTGCTCCTCGATATACTCAAGGATGAACGGGTGCTGCGTGATGTCGAACGTGTTCCCCTCGTAGCTCACGACCTGCATCACCCCGTTGCTATTGCGCATCTGGCTCGCATACGCCACCATGTCCAGGTTGATTGCCGCCCCGACGTTCTGGGGGTTGGGCGTGAGCTGTTCCTGCGGCCACTTGTCCTCGTCGTTGATGAGCCCGTCTCCGTTCGTGTCGATCGGGTCCCCGTTTTCATCGTAATAGTAGTCCATGACCCATTCGATGTCGTAGTACAGCTCTTTCGTGTGCGCGTCGCTCCCCACGAGCCCGATCTCCTCCGACCCGAACGCCACAAAGCGTATAGTCGATTCGAACCGCACTCCCGACGTCGCCAAGGCCCGCGCGACCTCCATCATCGCCGCCGTGCCGCTCGCGTTGTCGTCTGCCCCCGGCGCCTCGTCCTCGGGCTGCAGGAACCCCAGCACCGTATCCACCGTCGCCTCGACCACATCCTCAGGTCCGATCGCCGTCGAGTCGTAATGGCACGTCACGTAATAGATCGGTGCGTCCGGGTTCGTCCCCGTGAGTTCCCCCACCACATTGTAGGCGGGAACGATGTCCATGAGGTCGGGCGTCGGAAGCTCGAACTCTTCCATCGTCACCGTAAGACCCCAACTCTCGAAAAGGGCCCGGATCATCTCCCTGGCTTCGAGGTTCCCCGAGTGCCAGTAATAAGTCCCGTCGTTGTAGCTGTTCCTCGACCCGATCCCGTCGGGCGTCGCCGCCCCCGCCGAATCCAGGGCATCGATCCAATCCGCGATGTTCGAATTCGCGGGATCGAGCATCCCGTCCACAATGGTCTGGATGACCGCGACGTTGAGCAGGACACGAGGCTCAAGGACCTCAAGGGCAAGCCGAAGGGAGGATCGTTCGACCTCGAGAGTCCGCATGGCCTCTTCCTTCTCCTCTGTGCTCTCCCCCTCATCCCCTTCACCCGCGTGATATTCTACTCCCCCCGGCCCTCCCCCGCAACCCGATGCCCCGCGTCCCTTGTCAGTGCTTCTCCCACCGTCGCAAGAATGATAACTCCGGCGTTGGGCCTGAGAGCATTGGATGGGACCGTGGGGCAGCTGGAGGATACTTGGCGGGGCGAGGTCCACGGTTGTATACTCCGGGGATCAGGTGGAGATCGGAGAGCGCCGAGACGCGCAACGGGAGAGCGCGGGGCGAGGTGGCGGGCGGAAGCGGTTGGTGTTCCCCGCTCGCAAGGAGACTGGCGCTCTCTCCTCAACCAACGCTGGACGATCGCCGCTTTCGCCGAACCGGTCAGCTTGTTCCTCAAGTGGAAGGAACGCCGTGCTCATTCGAATCCTGTTTCCACTGTTGGCTAGGATGGCGAAGCGGCGACGCGATCTGCATGAGCGCCATGCGAAGCGCCTTCGGGAACACCAAGCAAGCGTGCTTCTGGAAAAGATCCGGGCCAACGCCGAGTCCTCCTTTGGGATCGACCATCGTTTCGATTCGATACGCAGCGTGGACGACTTCAGGAGGCGTGTGCCGCTTTCGACATACGAGGCCCTCCAGCCGTACATCAAGAAGGTAATGGAGGGCGACGAGCAGGCGCTGTTCGGCCCGTCGCAGCGCGTAGAGTTTTTCACGATCACCTCGGGTACGACGCAGCGATCGAAATACATCCCGATCACAAAGGGCTTCGCCAACGAGCTTCGTACGGGGTGGCTGGTATGGATGAGGTACACCGAAGAGGACCATCCGGGCGCCTTACGAGGGCGTGGGCTCTTGATCGGATCTCCTCTCCGGGAGAAGAGCGCCTCGGGTGTTCCCTGCGGGAGCACAAATAGCTTCCTATCCGCCCTCCTGCCGAGGTACGTAAGAGGCGCGTACGCGCTTCCCGAGAGCGCGACGTTCGTTCAGGACGGCCCTACGAAGTTCTATGTCGCCTTGCGACTAGGCGCGATGCACGACGTCTCGACGATCTGCACCCCTCTGCCCAGGACCATCCTCCTCCTTGCAAGGACGGCCGCCGAGCATCACGAGACGCTGATCCGCGACCTGCGCGACGGCACGCTAACGTTCTTTGTCGAGCCCGAGGCCCGCCTCGCGCGCGAGTTGCGCGGCCGGGTGAAGCCGGACCCCGGAACGGCGGAGCGTCTGGAAGCGCTGCGCAGGAAGAGCGGGAAGCTGCTCCTCACGGATCTCTGGCCCCGCCTGAGCCTCTTGGCATGTTGGAAGGGCGGCCCCCTGCGCAATCACTTGGCCCGGTTCGCCGACTACTTCGGCGAGTTGCCCGTACGGGACATCGGCCTCGTCGCGAGCGAAGGACGGATAACGATCCCGATGACCTCGGAAGGAAGCGCGGGCCTCCTTGACCTGACCGGCAACTTCTACGAGTTCATTCCCGTGGAGGATGCCGACAGCAGCTCGCCGACAGCCCTGCTGGCATACGAGCTTGAGCGTGACAGATCGTATTATGTTGTGCTCACGACCAGTGGCGGACTCTACCGGTACAACATCAACGACATCGTGCGGGTCGTCGATTTCCACTTCCAGGCTCCGGTGATCGACTTCGAGAACAAGGGGACTGGCGTCACGAGCATCATGGGCGAGAAGATTTCCGAGTTCCAGGTGGTCCAGGCCGTCGGGGAGGCCCTGCAAGACCCCGGGCGATCCGTGGATATGTTCACTGTGGTCCCGCAGTGGGCCGATCCTCCCTTCTATGCCGTCCTCATGGAAGAGGGCGTGATCCAGGCCCAGCCCGAGCGCGACTTTGTCACTGCTTTCGATTCCGTCCTTCAGCGACTGAACATCCAGTACGAGGCGGAACGGAAACTCAATCGTCTTGGCCCCGCGCGTCTGTGGACGGTGCCGGCGGGCACCTGGGATCGCTATCGCGATGCGAAGATCCGCTTGCGAGACGCGGCCCCGGAACAGTACAAACACATCTACCTTGAAAAGGACTTGGCGTTCCTGGAGAAGCTGGAAGAGGCTACGGGAGACAAGGTCGCCAGAATGATTTCGTAAGAGTCCCCTTCAGGCTAGCTGGGCTCGAAGGAGTAGCGGTGATGTGGAAGCAATACCCTAAGTCCAAGCGCCTCTTTGAGGAAGCGCGCAAGACCGTCGCCTCCGGGGTGGCTACCCTCGTTCAGAGTCGCACCGAACCCCATCCGATCTTCATGGCGCAGGGCAAAGGCAGCCGCCTGTACGATGAGGACGGAAACGAGTACATCGACTACCTCTTAAACTACGGTCCTGCGATCCTCGGGCATGCCCCCGACGCCGTCAACCTCGCCCTCGAGCGCCAGCTCCGGCTCGGATATGCTTATGGCCAGCCGCATCGACTCCAGCAGGAATTGGCCAAGTCGCTCATCGACTGTGTCCCCGCCTATGAGATGGTGAACTTCAGCAATACCGGAACGGAGGCGGTACAGGCCTCGTTGAACGCCGCCCGCGCAGCGACACGCAAGACCCGCTTCATCAAGTTCGAAGGACAATATCACGGCTGGATGGACAACATCTTCGTCAGTTTCTTCCCCGTGCCGGGCGAGGATCCGGGACCGTCCGACCGCCCGAGGGCCGTCAGGCACTTGCGCGCGTGTGGGAGGCCCGCCGGCATTCTGAACGACATGATCGTGCTGCCATGGAATGATCTGGCGGCCGTCGAGCGCACCCTCGAGACCGACCGCGATGTCGCCGCGATTATCACGGAGCCCATCATGAATAACTGCGGCGTTATCATGCCCCGGCCGGGATACCTGGAGGGGCTCCGCGCACTCTGCGATCGCCGCGGGGTCATGCTCATCTTCGACGAGGTCATCACCGGACAGCGCGTGGCGCTCGGCGGCGGACAGGAGCTCTTCGGCGTGACCCCCGATATCTCCTGCGGCTCCAAGGCGATCGGGGGCGGTTTCCCCATTATGGCGTTCGGCGGGCGCAAGGACGTGATGAAGGTCGTGGCGGAAGGGCTGACGCTGCATTCCGGCACCTTCAACGGGAACGCCGTCTGCTGCGCCGCCGCGCTTGCTGTGATGGCCGAGCTCACCGCCGACAACGCCGCCGCCATTCTCCGGATCAACACGCTAGGCGGACACCTCAGGGATGGACTCGCCGCCACTGCGAAGAAACACGGCTTCAAGGTTGTCGTCGAGGGCCCGGGTGCGGCCTTCTGCCTGTCCTTCCGCGAGAGCGCGCCCTGGGACATGCGCAGCGCCTTCCAGCAGCCTCACGACGTCAGGAAGTACCTGACCTTCCGGCGGCTCCTGCTTGACCGCGGCGTACACATCTTCCCCATCGATAAACGACCGTGGTACACCTCGGCGGCCCATACCGAAGAAGACATCGAAGAGACCCTCCGCGTAGCGGACGAAGCCTTCTCGATCCTGAAAACCATCCCCGGCTGATGACCACATCCGCCCAAGCGACACAGTTGGTTCCATACCGAATCGTCACGCGGATGGAGCGCGAACCTCCTCCTGCAGCCGGGAGAGGTCCGACACAGCATCGATCCGCGCGAGGATATGGTCGTCGTGGACCAACTGGCGTCGGGGGTAGGTGACGGGCAAGTCCTTCTGCCATCAATCTTGCTTGCCTGACATCGGCGCCTCCCAACGGCCCACGGCGTCTTCCCGTCACCCCATGATAGAGGTTTTCTTCGCCCTCCCTAGCAGGAAGCGTAGACTTTTTCAAAGGCCTCATGTCCCCCTTGTCTATCCGAGGTGCCGCCTGTATGTGTCGATCGGGGCAGCCCAGATAGCTCTTTCCCCTCTGCCGTTCTGCGCCTCGTCCGCCGGAGATGAATCTTTCGGTTTCAGTTCGCCGTCGGATCGCTCGATATAAATTGCCAATCAGACATGATGCGCGAGGATTCTCTCGGGTTTCAGTATAACAGCGAGGGGCGTATCTCCGTGTCGAACTCCATCATACGTTCGTCCCAGACGCCATTGTCGGTCGAGTCCCTTGAGCCGCGCATACTCCTGAGCATCGCCGACGAATCCCAGGCCCTCCAAGTCTTCTCCACCTCTCCAGCCCTGTTCGTCAAAAACCAGGGGCAGTGGGAGGATGAGTCGATCCGGTACGCCTTGCAGAGCTCCGGGCTGAACGTGGGGTTCACCGACCAGGGCCCGGTCTTTCATCTCTTCGAGCAGGAACAGACAGAGGTTGGAGCGGACAGCCCGGGCGCAAGCGACTATATCACCCACGCTACGAGTTTCTCTGTGAGCTTCGATGGGGCCAACGCGGTCATGCCAGTCGGGCTGGGTCGAGCGGAAACGCTGTTCAACTACTGTATGGGCGGGATGAGTTCGGCCGAGAACGTCCCCTCCTACAGGATGGTCGCCTATGCGAGGCTCTATGAGGGGATCGATCTTCTGATGTGGGGCCGTCAGGACGGGCTCAAGTATGAGTTCCACGTGACGCCGGGGGCGGACTACAGGGACATCCGCGTCAGCTACGACGGCGCGGAGGGGCTGTATATCGATGACGAAGGCGCGCTCCACATCAAGACAACGCTTGGGGAGCTGGTCGAGAGCGCCCCCTACGTCTACCAAGAGATCAACGGCCAGCGCGTCGAGGTGGCGGGGAGGTTCGCGCTGGCCGACGCCGACACATACGTGTTTGAGGTGACGGGCCAGTACGACGGGTCTTTCGATCTCATCATTGATCCCAGCCTCGCCTGGTCCACGTACCTGGGCGGGAGCGATGTAGACCGGGGCTACGGAGTCGCCGTAGACGGCGACGGGAACGTCCTGGTGACGGGGTATACGTCTTCCTCAGGTTGGGTCTCCGGGGGCCTTGACACGGACTACAACGGCGGGCAGGACATCTTCGTGGCGAAGCTCAGCCCTTCGGGGGCGCACTTATGGTCGACGTACCTCGGCGGAAGCGGAGTTGAAACGGGACGGGGCGTCGCCGTGGACGACGACGGGAACGTCTTGGTAACGGGGCATACGTATTCCTCCGGCTGGGTCGCCGGCGGATTCGACACAAGCTACAACGGCGACGCCGACGTCTTCGTGGCGAAGCTCAGCCCTTCCGGGACGCACCTGTGGTCAACCTATCTGGGAGGGGCCTCCGAAGACATCGGGTACGGCGTGACGGCGGACGGCGACGGAAACGTCCTGGTGACAGGATATACGAATTCCTCCAAC
Organism: Planctomycetota bacterium; assembly: GCA_043803205.1. Lineage (GTDB taxonomy): Bacteria > Planctomycetota > DG-23 > JAZDKG01 > JAZDKG01 > JAZDKG01. The sequence continues at coordinate 2,693 of JAZDKG010000198.1, read as the reverse complement.
TGGGTTACTGGGGGGTTCGACACGAAATACAACGGCGGGCAGGACACCTTTGTGGCAAAGCTCAGCCCATCGGGCGCGCACCTGTGGTCCACGTACGTGGGAGGGAGCGCCTATGAAATCGGATGCGGCGTCGCCGCGGATGCCAGCGGGAACGTGCTGGTCACAGGGGAGACTTCCTCCAGCGGGTGGGTTTCCGGCGGGTTCGACACAAGCTACAACGGCACGTTCGACGTGTTCGTGGCGAAGCTGAGCCCTTTGGGGGCGCATCTTTGGTCGACGTACCTGGGCGGGGGCTCTGAAGAAATCGGGTACGGGGTGGCGGCGGACGGCCCCGGAAACGTGCTCGTAACGGGGTGGACCTATTCGTCCGGCTGGGTCTCCGACGGCTTCGACACGGACTACGATGGAGGGCAGGACGCGTTTGTGGTCAAGCTGAGCCCATCGGGCGCGCACGTGTGGTCGGCGTACCTGGGCGGGAGCGGCCTCGAAACGGGACGAGGCGTCGCTGTGGACGGCACCGGGAACGCCCGCGTAACAGGGTGGACCTATTCTTCCGACTGGGTTTCCGGGGGGGTCGACACAAGCTACAACGGCGAAGCCGACGCCTTCGTAGTTAAGCTGAGCCCTGCGGGCACGCACCTGTGGTCAACATACCTGGGCGGGAGCGGAAGTGACTACGGCTACGGCATCGCGGTGGACGAGGACGGGAACACCCTGGTAGCAGGATATACGGATTCCTCTGGCTGGGTCTCCGGGGGCTACGACACTAGCTACAACGGCGGGCAGGACGCCTTCGCGGCGAAGATCAGTGTGGATAATACGGCTGCGCCGACGGTCAACAACATCACGGTGACGCCGATCCCGGACGAGGCCAGCCGGTTCACCATTGCGGTGAGCGCGGACGATGTCGACGGCAACCTTGAGGGGGTGGCATTCGAGTGGTCCGGGGACGGGATCAACTGGCGGGCCAGCCACTTTTACGATCCTGAGACGGGGGACCTAGCGCACGGCGCGGCCGACTGGCACTCAGCCAATGGTTGGGGACTGGAGCTACGCCTCGATGACACGAATGATCCGGATGTGTGGGTGCGCGCGCAGGCGTATGACGCGGCCGGACTCGCGAGCGAATGGTTCGTGATCGACGCGCCCTTCAGCGTCGAGGTTCCGAGCGCAATGACGGACGAGTTTGAGGGGAGTGCGATCGACGCGGATAAGTGGACGGCAGCGGACGGCGAGGAGTTCGCGGGTGGGAACTGGGCGCAGGCAGGAAACATCTCGGTGGACAGCGGGGTCGCGTCGTTCTCGATGTTCAACGATTCCGATCCTGACCATCCGCTCAGGGGCGCGCAGATCGTCGCAGATGAAGCGAGATCTTTCGGCTATTACGCCGTTTGCATGAAGGCGGAGGTGGGAAACGGGGCCACTACGGGCTTTTTCACCTACCTCGAACGGCCGGGTGAGGGCGTCAGCGGGAACAACCTCCAGGAGATCGACATCGAGATCTTCGGGGAGGACCCCGGAAACGTGTACTTTACGGTATGGTACAACGAGCCCTCCGTTGTTGGCGAGACCGGCGTCGGCAAGCGCATCACCGCCAACGCCTCCGCCGACACCACCGAGTGGCACGAATACGCCTTCGTTTGGCATCCCGACCGGATCGAGTTCGTCATCGATGGCGTCCGCCAAGATCTGCTCTTGACATATTTCGATGACGCCGAGACACAACAGTACGTTTATGACGACGCGACGTACAGGCACTCGATCACGGCTGCAGATTTCCAGGCGGTATGGGGGACCCCGTATCTCCCTGACCGTCCGGCGCCGCTCATGCTCAATGTCCGGGTGCACACTTGGGGAGAGGATCCCCTCTTCAGCGGAGAAAGGATAGCGCAGTTTGACTACGTGAATGTTCTGCCGTACCAGAGCGGGCCTGCCTCAGATCGCGTCGACTTCAACGGGGACGGGGCGGAGGACCTATGGCGGATGGACGGTTTGGGGCAGTGGCTGGTGACGACGAGTCAAGGGAGCACGGAGGTGTGGGGGGCGTGGTCGACGGGGGTGACGTGGGAGGACGTCCGGGCGGCGGACTTCACTGGGGATGGGAAGGCGGATATCGGGGGTCGGACAGACGCCGGTCAGTGGTGGATCGCCGTCTCGACGGGAAGCGCGTTCGTCAATGAGTATTGGGGTGCATGGGCGCCGATCAACTGGAATGACGTCCAGGCGGGGGACTTCACGGGGGATGGGAAGGCGGATATCGGGGGTCGGACAGACGCCGGTCAGTGGTGGATCGCCGTCTCGACGGGGAGCGCGTTTGTCAATGAGTATTGGGGTGCGTGGGCGCCGATCAACTGGAACGACGTGCAGGCGGGAGACTTGAACGGGGACGGCAAGACGGACATCATCGGGCGAACGAATGACGGACAGTGGTGGGCGGCCGTCTCCAGCGGGAGCGCGTTCACGAACGAGTTGTGGGGGACGTGGGCGGCGATCCAATGGGATGACGTCCGGGTGGGAGATTTCAACGGGGACGGCAGGACGGACATGGTCGGAAGGACGGACTACGGACAGTGGTGGGTAGCCGTCTCCAGCGGGAGCGCGTTTACGAACGAGCTGTGGGGGGCGTGGTCCACAGGGGTGACGTGGTCGGACGTGAGGGTGGGGGATTTCAACGATGATGGGAATTCGGACCT
>JAZDKG010000197.1:0-6329 GCA_043803205.1 Planctomycetota bacterium | reverse complement strand
GTCCCGCCGCCGGACGGTTCGTTTTTTCAGCGCCGCGTACCGCGTTTTCAACCGGTCGAGACGGATCTTGAGCGCCTCCCGCTTCTCCCACTCCTCCCGGTCAATCGTCTCCTCTAAGTCCTGCCTTCCTTCCCCTTCGTGTCTTCTTCGTGGCTTGGCGCCTTCGTGGCTATCCCCTTTCTTGCGCTTCCGCGTCTCTGCGCGAGCTGTTCCCTCCGCTTTATCCCCTCCATTCATGCTGAGCCATTCACGGTAAACTATCCTGTCGATCCTGTCAGAATTCCTTCTTCTGCGCCCCTCCCTTCTCGCCGCTCTCCACCCCCCTCGCATTTCTCCTTGCGCCTCGCCTCCCGAGGGGTAAAATCCCGTGCGTCGTCCCTTTCCAGGCAAACGCGATACAAAAAAGAGCTCCGTCCGCCCCATGCCCGAGATCAAGGAACATTGCGGACTGTTTGCGACTTTCGGCCCCCCGGATGCGACCGTCCGCACCTATTTCGGCCTCTGGGCGCTCCAGCATCGCGGGCAGGAGAGCGCCGGCATCGTCGCTTCCGACGGCAAGGTCCTCCGCCGACACGTCGGGATGGGCCTCGTCGCCGAGGTCTTCGGCGAGGACTCCCTCGCTCGCCTCAAGGGCAATGCCGCCATCGGTCACGTCCGTTACTCCACCACCGGCTCCAGCAACATCGCCAACGCCCAGCCCTTCATGGTCGAATACCGCGCCGGCCAGATCGCCGCCGCCCACAACGGAAACATTGTCAACGCCGCCGCGCTTCACGACGAGTGCGAAGCCACCGGCTCCATCTTCCAGACCACCATGGACACCGAGGTCCTCATCCACCTCATCGCCCGCGGCTCGAAAGGCCACTGGCTCGGCGCCTGCCTCAACCGTCTCCGCGGCGCCTACTCCCTCCTCCTCATCCGTCCCCACGAGGTCATCGCCGTCCGCGACCCCCAGGGCGTCCGCCCCTTGTGGCTCGGCGAGCTGCGCGACGGCAAAGGCTACGTCGTCGCCAGCGAAACCTGCGCCTTCGATCTCCCCGCCGTCGACGCCCGCCCCCTCCGCGAGATCGCGTGCGGCGAGATGGTCTCCTTGACCGATTCGGGCGTGCGCTCCGAGATCTTCGCACCAAGGGACGCCATCTTCCCAAAACACTGCGTCTTCGAGCACGTCTACTTCGCCCGCCCCGATTCCAATCTCTTCGGCGACAACGTCCACCTCGTGCGCGAGAGACTCGGCGAAGCCCTCGCTCGCGAGCACCCCCGCGACGCCGACATCGTCGTCGCCGTCCCCGACAGCGGCAACTCCGCCTCCATGGGCTATGCCAACGCGAGCTCCATCCCCCTCGAGCGCGGCTTCATCCGCAATCACTACGTCGGTCGCACCTTCATCCAGCCCTCCCAGCAGGCCCGCTTCCGCAACGTCCAGGTCAAGCTCAACGTCGTCCGCGACGTCGTCCGGGACAAGCGCGTCGTCGTCGTCGACGACTCCATCATCCGCGGAACCACCTGCCGCTCGCGCGTCCGCACCCTCAAGGACGCCGGCGCCCGCGAAGTCCACATGCGCATCAGTTGCCCCCCCACCCGCTACGCCTGCTTCTACGGCATCGATTTCCCCACCCGCACGGAGCTCCTCGCCGCGCGCCACAGCACCGAGGAGATCCGCACCTTCATCGAGGCCGATACCCTCGGCTACCTCAGCCTCGACGGGATGCTCTCCTGCCTCTCCCAGCCCCCCGACCACTACTGCACAGCCTGCTGGACCGGCGAATACCCCATCGAGGTCGACGCCGGAACCGATAAGTTCGTGCTCGAAAGGCACAAAACGTGTGCCCCATGACCTACGCGCAGGCCGGCGTCGACATCGAAAAGGCGGATCGCCTCGTCGACTCCTTCATCGGCCAGATGCGTCGCACCTTCGGCCCCCGCGTCGTCGATAACCCGGGCGGCTTCGCCGGCCTCTTCTCCCTCGACTATGACCGCAAGCTCTTCGCCCGCAACTTCCGCCGCCCGCTCCTGGCGGCAACCACCGACGGCGTCGGCACCAAGCTCGAGGTCGCCCAGATGATGAACGTCCACGACACCGTCGGCATCGACCTCGTCGCCATGTCCGTCAACGACCTCGTCGTCCAGGGCGCCGAGCCCCTCTTCTTCCTCGACTACATCGCCACCGGCGAAATCCGGGATGAAGTCCTCGTCGACGTCCTCAAGGGAATCGTAGCGGGCTGCGAGATCGCCGGCTGCGCCCTCCTCGGCGGCGAAACCGCCGAAATGCCCGGCTTCTACCGCAAGGGGCAGTACGACCTCGCGGGATTCGCCGTCGGCGTCGTTGAGGCCCCCAAGCTCTTGAACGGCGCCAACATGCTCCCAGGCGACGTCGTGCTCGGCCTCGCCAGCTCCGGCCTACACTCCAACGGCTATAGCCTCGTCCGAAAGGTGCTCCTCGCGGAAGGCGCTGAAGCCCTTCGCAGACCCGTCCCTGAGCTCGGCCTCACCCTCGGCGAAGAACTTCTCAAACCCACCCGCATCTACGTCCGCAGCCTCCTCAAGCTCCTCTCCGGATACCGCGTGAAGAAGGTCGTCCGCGCCTTCGCCCACGTCACCGGCTCGGGGCTCCCCGGAAACCTCGAGCGCGTCCTAGGCCCCTCCTGCCGCGCCGAGATCGTCAAGGGAAGCTGGCCGGTCCCCCCCATCTTCGGCATCATCCAGAAAGCCGGCGACATCGAGGACGCCGAGATGCTTCGCACCTTCAACATGGGCGTCGGGATGGTCGTCGTCGTCGCACCACACTTCGCCGCGTCGGCCGCCCGCACCCTCAAACGGTCCGGCGAGACCGTCCACGAGATCGGTCGCATCGTCGAGGGAGAGCGCGGCGTGGTCCTGATCGATTCTTGAGGAGACGACTAGGTGCGCGTCCTCATCGCCTCCAGCGAAGCCGTCCCTTTCGCCAAGACCGGGGGGCTCGCTGACTACACGACGGGCCTCGCCCGCGCCTTGGCCGCCAAGGGCCTCGACGCCGCCATTGTCATCCCCTACTACCGGGCGGTGCGAGAATCGGGCCTCCCCACGACCGACCTCGGACATCGCTTCTCCTTCGCGATGGACAACGAAACCCACGAGGGGGCCGTCTACGGCGCCTCCCTCCCCGCCGCCGACGTCCCCGTCTACTTCGTCCGCCATGATGGCTTCTTCGACCGCGACGGCCTCTACGGACAATGGGGCAACGACTTCGGCGACAACGCCAAGCGCTTCGCCTTCTTCTCCCGCGCCGTTATCGAGGTCATCCTCGCCCTCGGCCTCGACACCGATCTCCTCCACCTCAACGACTGGCAGACTTCCCTCTCCGCCGTCTACCTCAACTCCCTGTACGCCAGCCGCCGCGGCCTCTCCAAGCTCCGCACCCTCCTCACCATGCACAACCTCATGTTCCAGGGCCTCTTCGGGCCCGAGATGATGCGCGCCACCGGACTCCCCGCCGAGCTCTTCCATTGGCAGGGCCTCGAGTTCTACGGCAAGCTCGGCTTCCTCAAGGGAGGCATGGTCTTCGCCGACTGGCTCTCCACCGTCAGCCCGACCTATGCCAAGGAAATCCAGAGCAGTGAGTTCGCCTATGGCCTCGAGGGCGTCGTCCGCGAGCGCGCCGACAGGGTCGTCGGCATCCTCAACGGCATCGACTCCGCCGAGTGGGACCCGCGGCACGACCCTTGGATCCCCACGCGCTACAGTCCCTCCGACCCCTCCGGCAAAACGCGCTGCCGCGAAGCCCTCTGGAAAAATCTCCGCCTCGCCGGCTCGGGCAAAGAGCCCTTGATCGCCATGATCACGCGCCTCGACTCCCAGAAGGGCCTCGACCTCGTCGCCGAGACCATCGATCGTATCCTTGCCCTTCCCGCCCGCTTCGTCCTCCTGGGCACAGGCGACCCCTGGTACCACCACGTCTTCGGCGAGCTCGCCGCCCGCCGCAATGGCGACGTCGCGGTGGCGCTCCGCTTCGACAACCAACTCGCCCACCAGATCGAGGCCGGCGCAGACATGCTCCTCATGCCCAGCCGCTACGAGCCCTGCGGCCTCACCCAGATGCACAGCCTCCTCTACGGGACGATCCCCCTTGCCCGCTCCACAGGCGGCCTCGCCGACACCGTCCTCGACGCCTCCGACGAGCGCCTCGCCTCCGGCCTCGGCAACGGCTTCGCCTTCCAAGAATACTCCGCCTCCGCCCTCCTCTCCTGCGTCGAGCGCGCCGCAAAGACCTTCGCCGACAAGCGCCGATGGAACGCCCTCGTCCGTCGCGCCATGACCGAAGACCACTCCTGGGACGCCGCCGCCGAGGAATATCTCAAGCTCTACGCCAAGATCCTGGAAGCGCAGCGATGATCACCCTCGCCTTCGCGGTCCACAACCACCAGCCCGTCGGCAACTTCGACCACGTGTTCGAGGACGCGCACCGCACGTGCTATAGGGCCTTCCTCGACCTGCTGGCAAATTACCCTGCATTCCGCCTCTCCATGCACTGGAGCGGCCCCCTTCTCGATTGGCTCGAGGCACACCACCCCGACACGCTCGACCTCCTCGCCGACCTCGCCCGTCGTTCCCAGGTGGAGATCCTCGGCGGCGCCTGCTACGAGCCCATCCTCCCCGGCATCCCCCGCGAAGACCGGCTCGGCCAGATCGAGATGATGTCGCAGCTCCTCGAAGCGCGCTTCGGGACGCGGCCGACCGGCATGTGGCTCCCCGAGCGCGTCTGGGAGCAGGGCCTCGTCCGCTCCATCGCCGACGCGGGCATCCGCTATACCGCCGTCGACGAGAGCCACTTCCTCTACGCCGGCTTCGAAAAAGAAGAACTCGTCGACTTCTTCCTCGCCGAGGACCAGGGACGCACCATCGCCGTCTTCCCCATCGACGAAAAACTGCGCTACATGATCCCCTTCGCCGAGATCCCCAAGCTCCTCGACTACCTCCGCGAATGGGCCCGCTCCCACGACGGATCCACAATCGTCTACGCGGACGACGGCGAAAAGTTCGGCGTCTGGCCAGGCACCGCCAAACACTGCTACGAGGACCGCTGGCTCCCCCGCTTCATCGAAGCTGTGCTCGAACAAAGCGACTGGCTCACCGTCGTCCCCCTCGGCGAAGTCTGCGCCAAGGCCCGCCCCAGAGATGCCGCCTACCTCCCCGACTCAAGCTACCGCGAGATGATGGAATGGACCCTCCCCCTCCCCGCGAGACGCCGCTACGAAACCGCTAGAAAACTCCTCCTCGCCCAAGAGGACGACGCCGCCGCACGGCTCCTGCGAGGCGCAAGCTGGAGAAGCTTCTTCCGAAAGTACCCCGAAGCCCGACAGATGGAAGGCCGCATGCTCGACGTCTCGAAAAGCGTCCATGCGCGCAAGGACCCTCCCGACGCCCTTCGCGCCCTCTACCGCGCTCAGTGCAACTGCGCCTACTGGCACGGCGTCTTCGGCGGACTTTACCTCCCCCATCTGCGCTTCGCGGTCTATGAACAACTCATCGCCGCCGACAAGGCCGTCCGCCCCGCGCTCGACCGCGTCGATCTTCGCCGCGCCGACGTCGACCTCGACGGCGTCGAAGAGGTGATCCTCGCCAACAAGAACCTCGCCCTCGTGCTGGCGCCCGCTCGAGGCGGCCACCTGAGTGAGCTCGACCTCCGCCCCCGCAACGTCAACCTCATCCACACCCTCGCCCGCAGACCCGAGTTCTACCACGACGCCGTCCGCAAGGCTCAAGCCGAGCGCCCCGAAGCCGTCGCCACCATCCACGATGAGGTCCGCCTCAAGGACGCCGGCCTCCTCGATCTCCTCCAATACGACCCCTATCGCCGCGAAAGCTTTATCGACCATCTGCTCCCCGAGGCCGCCGGGCCCGACGCCCTGAGCGGCGGCGAATACCCCGGCGTCCGCGACCTCGTCGACGGCCCCTTCGAGCTCACGCTCGCCCAGTCCCGCCGCGGCCTCGCGGAGGTCCGCTTCGCCAGGACCGTGAGCCTCGGCGAATCCCTCGGGCCAGGAGAGGCCCGCCTCGCGAAAACCGCCCGGCTCCGCGCCGACGGCGACTCCCTCCGCTTCTCCTGGTCCGTCGAGAACCGTTCTGCCCGCCCCCTCCGCTTCGCCTCCGAGTGGACCTTCACCTTGCTCGCTGGCGAGGCGCACGACCGCTATTTCCGCATGGGCGAAGGCGGCCAAAGCCTGGGCAACCTCTCGACGAACCTCGCGCTCGCCGATGTCGCGGACTTCCGCCTCGTCGACGAATACCTTCGCATCGAGGTCGTCCTGCGCCCCGATCCCCCCGCCGCCGTGTGGACCTTCCCCATCTGG
>JAZDKG010000196.1:0-12028 GCA_043803205.1 Planctomycetota bacterium | reverse complement strand
ATTCCTGCCGACCAGATCGAGCCCGGGACGCTCGAGTTCTCCGTGTGCGCGACGGACCAATCCGGCCGAACCGTGACCTGGCCCGCGACCGCCGTCCAGGGACGTCCCTGGACAGCGAGTGTTGTGGGGGGCGGTTGCCCGCCGCACGGCGTCTTGCAGAAGGAGAACAGTCCGTGACGGGCGCAACTGAGACCATCGACTCCCGTTTCGGCGGCAATGCAGTACTTCCAAGAGACGCTCAAGCAGCATCCGGAGCGGGATGTGATGCCTGCCGAAGAAGCGGCCAACCGGGGCGAGAGGCGTCCCGACCCGGTCCTGTCGATCAATTAAAGACCGATGGGACGGAGGAGAAAGAGGTTCATCCACAGATTTCGCAGATGACAGATTAGCGAGAAAGACAACAACGGGAAATGGACGCGGATGGGAGGCTGGGCAGAGGACAGGAGGGGACTCACCACGGAGACACGGAGAACACAGAGAAGACGGAAGCAAGAAATGGAACCGCAGATGAACAGATGGGAGGCATAGAGAGAGGGCAGATCGCTCTTTCACTGAAGGCGCTTGTGCGCGCGAAGGTCCTATTGCTTACTGCAATGCTTTTCTTGTCTTGAGGATCTGGTCGTCCAGTCTCCGGCGCGCGTCGAGGAGAAGCAAAGGATCCTTTGTGTAGTCGGTGAGGCCCGCCGTCACGTCATCGGGGACGCTGAGCATCTTCCGATTCTCCGCGATCAAGTCGGCGTGTTTATCCCGATCCAGCCTTTTCGTCAGGTCGTCGAGGACAGCGAACGCCTCGTAGTCTTCGATCCCGTCGCGGATGTTCGCGAGGCGCACGGAGGGAAGGACGGCGGACTTACCGGGATAGACGAGATGCCCGTCGCCGTTGTCGTTTCCGTGGGAGGCGGTGACCCAGTCGGCGTCGGGCCAGCGGGGGCCTTGGGAATCGCTCTGCCCCCAGATGTTCGTCATGTAGTAGAGGAAGAACGTGACGCGGTGGTCGTAGAGCTGCCAGAAGAGGACGCGGTGGTCGATGGCGGGGTAGTCGATGAAGAAGTTGGCGTAGGGATGGAGCGGTCCGCAGCAGACGTATGCGCCGGTAACGTGACCTCTGTCGCGCCAGTAGTCCCAGCGGTCGCGGTGGGCCAGTTCCGGCGTCAGGGGCATGACGATATCCATCACAGACATGACGTCCTCGGTCGGCTTGCCATAGACGTTGGCGGTGGCGATATCGGGCAGGGCTTTCTTCATTGCGCCGAAGTCACTCAGGTAGTGATCGCGCCATTCCGGATGCGCCTCGGCGTATTCGTCCCAACCATAGGCGTAGGCCATGTCCGTGATGCCCTTTTCGCGCGCGACGGCGGCGACTTTCCCCAGTTGCGGGAGGAAGTCGTCGGGGTCCTTGGTGGCGGCGGGGGATTGCGCCAGCCCGACCTGGAAGTTGTTCAGGCCGCGTGCGAGGCAGAAGTCGATATCCTCCTCACGCGGGAAAGGAAGCCGCTCATAGAGACCCCCCGCGTAGATGCGGTATGAGAGGGTCATGTCCCAGACTTGGCGCGCCCAGTCCTGGGGGATCTTTTTGTATTCGTGCGAGCTGAACTCGGGGGTGTCCCAGCGATACCATCGGACCAACCGGTCGTTCCAGTCGAAGCCGAAGATCGTCCTGAGCTTGCCGCGAAGCGGCAGCTCGTAGTCGAGGACCTCCACCCTGACGGGGACATCGAAGGCGCCGGCATCGCCCGCATCGATTCCAACCATTCCCTGATAGACGCCTGCGACGGCATTTTCGCGCGCGTAGACCGTCACCCACAAGGGCTGGGTGTGATCGATCGGGACTTCGAACGGCTCCAGCGGCATCAGAGGATCAGCCCACCACCCGACGTAATCCACCTCGTAATCGGGAGGCGTCGTCTTCACATATCCGACGATGTCCACATGAACGTCGTCCTTTGCGATCGAGGTCCCTGCGGGGCCGTCAAGGTCGTCCCAAGTCACCTTGACGTTCCGCAAAGGCGCGTCGAACGGGATCAGGACGATCTGCCCGCTCTCACGCTCGCGCCGGGCGGCGCGCAATCTCAGCGGTCCCCCGTAGTCCAGGGCCGTCTCGTCGCGTCTCAGCTTGCGGATGCTGTCGGTCGTGCCGACGCCGAAACCCGAAGCCGCAGCTCCCTTGGCGAGCGCCTCGGCACGTCCATCGAGGATCGAACAGCGCCATTCGCAACGTTCAGCATGGTCGGAATACGCGGTGAGTTTTTCGGCGCGCTCGGCCGAAGGCGCTCCCGCCATCGCCCTCTTCACCGAGGCGAGCAGCGTGCGCAGCTCGACGGCGAGCTTGTCACACGCCTCGACGAAAGACGCCCGCGCCCCATCGTCGGCCACGCTTCCAGCTTTGTCCCGGACTTCCGCAAGGCGCGCCTGCGTTTGCTCGATCCGCCCGGTCAGGAGCGGCAACGGCAAGGGCAGGACCGCTGTCGCGTGGAGCACCTCATTCCCAACGCGCATGATCGCCTGCACTTTGAGAGGCGCGCCGGGCGGAAGATCGTAGTACGAGGTCCACCATCCTCCCCCGCTTCCCTGGTGCTTCGGGACGAGGGGCAGCGCCCGCGGCCCGCCGCCGTCGTCGGCGAGGATTTCCATGATTCCCCTGGTTCCGTCGGGCTTGAGCCAGTAGACGACGTTGCACCTGCCCGGCATGAGCCGCGAGGGGATGAACTGGCCGATGAAGGGCTCGTTCTCACCCCTTAGAAGCAGCGTCCCCCACTGTGTCGGAGGGGCTTTGGGGTCATCGCAGGCGGGCCAGCCGCTCACTTCGTTGTTGGGGCGGGCGCGTCGGATGGCAGCGAAGTCGATCCGCGCTCCCGCTTGGGGGGCGATCCCCAGCGCCTTCCACGGGATCACGAGGTATCCCAACCACTCATCGGGCCGGGCGATGGACCATGTTGCGGCGGCCGTCCAGGAGGGGTCCTCCCTGTCGCGCTCCCAGAGCACGTCGTCGAGCTTTCCGTCGGCGGCGACGGTGAACTCATGGACTGTGTCCGCCACGCGGAGATAGAGCGAGACGCTGTCGTCGTCGCGGACGCGCTCGGGGCGTCCGCGGGCGAAGGCGAGTCGGACGGCGGCCATGTCGATCTCCTCCGCGCTCAAGCAGATGCGCAGGAACTCGGTGTCATAGGTGAACATGGGCCGGGTTCGTCTGCGGGCGATTTCGGCGTTGCCCAATTTCACGAAGGGAAGCATGGGGGTCATGAAACCGTCGTCGCACGCGCCGGGACGCCAAGTGACGGGGATCGTGGGCTGGACGAATTCAGCGGCTAGGGAGCGCCAACCGTGACCGACGCCAAGGACACAGATGACCGCCAAGGCAACGCGCCCTCCATGCAACATGACTTTCCTTTCGTTGAACGATGACTTCTCTCAAGACCGGACATCCCCGCCCGCGCAGTTGCGCATCATAACAGGCATTTTCCGAATCGACAGCCATTCCCGGTCACGCGACATCGTGCAACGTGGAGGACACAACGCGAAGAGTCATCCGCGGAATTCCCGCATGGGTAGACTTGGCATCGTCACCTCTTGCTTCTCTGCCAGAGGGAGAAGAGAATGCGGAGTGCGGATGCCAATGGACGCGAGGAAAGGCGAAGGGGGAGGAGAGTCAGCAGTCAGCTATCAGCGGTCAGCGATCAGCTAACAGAGTAGGAGAGACGGGGGGTCGGGAGACAGAAGTCGGGAGGCAGTAACCGCGTTGGTTGAGAAGAAGACAAACGGCGCTGTTTGTTTATCGCTCGAGGCGCTCGAGGCGCGAGTGCTGCTGTCGGCGTCGTCCGCCTCAGCGATGAGCCAGCCAAGCTGGGACGTGATTGATTTCAATGGAGACGGGGCGGAGGACCTCTGGCGGATGGACAAGTCGGGGGAGTGGCGGATCACGACCGCCCAAGAGGACACGCAGGTCTGGGGAGCGTGGTCCACTGCGGTGACGTGGTCGGACGTGCAGGCGACGGACTTCACGGGGGACGGGATAGCGGACATCGTGGGAAGAACGAATGCGGGGGAATGGTGGCTGGCGAGGTCCACGGGGAGCGGCTTCGTGAACGAGCTGTGGGGGGCGTGGTCCGCCGCCGTCACGTGGTCGGACGTGCAGGCGGCGGACTTCACGGGAGACGGGAAGGCGGATATCGCGGGGAGAACGAACGCAGGGCAGTGGTGGTTAGGCATTTCGAGCGGAAGCGCGCTCACGAACGAGCTTTGGGGCGTATGGTCCACCGCCGTCACGTGGTCGGACGTGCAGGCGGCGGATTTCACGGGGGATGGCAAGGCGGATATCGCGGGACGAACGAATGCAGGGCAGTGGTGGTTAGGCGTTTCGAGCAGGAGCGCGTTCACGAATGAGCTTTGGGGCGTATGGTCCACCGCCGTCACGTGGTCGGACGTGCAGGCGGCGGACTTCACGGGCGATGGGAAAGCGGACATAGCGGGACGGACGGGGAGCGGCACATGGTGGGTGGGGGTCTCGACGGGGAGCCACTTGACAAATGAGCTCTGGGGGCAGTGGAGCGCCAGCGTAACGTGGCTGGACGCGCAGGCGGCGGACTTAAACGGCGACGGGAAGTACGACCTTGCGGGACGGACAAACGGAGGAGAGTGGTGGGCGGGTGTGTCAAGCGGTAGCGGATTCACCAACGAGTATCTGGGGGCATGGTCGTCCGCGATCACGTGGGATCGCGCGCGAATCGTCGATCTCGAGGGGGACGGGGCGGACGACATCCTGGGACGGATAAGGGGGACCGACGCGTGGTGGGCGGGGATCATCGCTGAGGGAGCGCCGGGCGGGCTTGCGATGGAGAACACGTATTGGTCGCCCTGCGACGGAATACCGTTCTTTCGGTTCGACGTCTTCGGTGACAGCCAAGGGAACAATACCGGCGTCAACGACGCGGTCCTTTCCGCGCTTGTGAGCCTGATGGTGAGCGACGACCCGCAGCTCGTCGTTGCCGTCGGCGACCTTGTGTCGGGGTGGACGAGCGACAGCATCCTCAGGACGCAGCTTACCCACTGGCGCGAGATGATGGCCCCGGTGTATGCGGCGACCGATTACGGGGCGGGGGTGTTCGCCGTGCCAGGGAACCACGAGATCCTGATGTCGTCGTCGGAAACCGTCTGGCAGGGATTGTTCAACGATCTGCCGAACAACGGGCCGGCCGCCGAGCGGTATATGACGTATTCGTTTGATTTCGGGAACTGTCACTTCGTCATGCTCGACACGGACCGGGCCGGGAATCAACACACGATCAACTACCAGTGGCTGGCTGCGGACTTGGCCGCAACGACGGCGGAGCACATCTTCGTTTTCGGGCACGAGCCGGCGTACCCGGAAGGGCCGCACACCCTTTGGTCGCTCGACCTGTACCCGAGTCAGAGGGACGCGTTCTGGGACCTCTTAGCGTCGTACTCGGCGGACGTGTATTTCTGCGGGCACGAGCACCTTTACGACCATCAGGTGATCGACGGGGTGAACCAGGTCACCACGGGGGGAGCAGGGGGGACGTTGGCGACGGGATGGGCGGGGGCATTCAATCACTATACGAGGGTGACGGTGCAGGGGGACTATGTCAGCGTGAGCATCGTTGACAAGACGGGCGCCTTGCGGGACAGGTGGGAATGCTAGGAAGGTATACAGTATCCAGGAGACAGGAGCCGGAATGGGGAAAGGAGGGGAGGGGGAAAGAGGCAAAGAAAATGTAGCCGCGAAGGCGCCAAGGCACGAATGGGGCACGAAGAAGATGGGGAGGGGAGGCTATCGCGTTTTCCGACGAAGCACAGAAGTAATGCCCGCGAGGGCGGTACTGAAGGCTGAGAGAAGAAGGGCGCCGGGAGCGGGGACGGGGACGGCGGTATTGTTGCTGATCCAGGCGCCTCCGCCGCTCGTACCGGCCTTGAAGCGTCCGGCCATGAGGACGCGATGTTCGCCGGGGGGAACCACGGATATCTCGTGAAGGAAGCTTTGAGCGGTGAGGGAGGAGAGGCCGACGCCGCTCAGGGCAAGGGAGACGGTCTCGGAAAACCCGACGAGGATGGAGTCGGGATCGCCGCCGCCTGAGGTCTTGCTGGAGTTCCCAACATAGATGTCGAAGCGTCCGAAGCCGTCGGCTTTGAGATTGTCGATGGAGAAAAGGAGGAACCGATAGGTCGTCCCCTGGAGGGCGAAGGCGGCGCCTGTGACGGAGTCGGGGACGTTGAGCCAGAGGCCGGTGAGTGCGCCGCTGGGGCCGTCGTTCATGATGTCGAGGGTGAGGAAGGCAGACGCATTGTCATAGGAGAGGACCACGTGGGCGCCGGGGAGGGTGCCATCGCTCAGGAGGCCGGGGTCGGCGGAGCCGTCGGAGGAGATGGAGCCTGGGCCTCCGATGACGGCGGTTGCGGTTGAGATGGAGGCGGATGCGACATGAGAGAACACGAAGACCGAGATGAGGAACAGGCAGCGGCGCATTCTCGCATCTTTCGATCTGTTGAAGCTATTCCCTCTCTGCGTCTGCGTCTTAGTATGTTCGCACGGGATGCCGGTGGGGTCAAACGGAAAAGGCTGCGAAGGGAAAAGAGGGGAGGCTAACGCGGAGGCGGAGAGGAGAGAAACACTTTGACCTGGCAAACACCTTTTGAGCAACACGCCCTTACGGTCTGACCCCTATTGTGTGTATTGTAGACACCGAGTAAGGAACTTGAAGGCGAGGATGCGGGCTAGTCGGCGCAACCCATCGGAGCCGTCACCAACTTTCCGTAACGGTTGGGAGGGCTTCGGTCAATCAGACGTTCACCCCAAGTCCCCCCTATGGCAGTTCGGCCAAGTCCTCGATGGGCGCGCGGAGACCATGGATCACGCCCAGCATGGCCATTGCGACCCCCACGACCAAACCGAAGAGCACCGGAAAATGGCTCCAGCGCTGGGCGAGGAGATAGAACACGACACCGCACCCGAGCCCCACAACAAGGGCGAGCGTCACGCCAAGCCCGATCGCCGACGCCCACCTCACGCGCCGCTTCCCGCCTTTTCTGCCTACGACCACGATTCTCATGCCGCCTCTCCACCCAACACGTCGAACCCGGCATTTCCCAAATCAAGCCTTTTGCGCGACCATCGCCCGGCTTCAGCGAGTATTGTGCGAGAGGGAGGCACGATTTCAAGCTGTTCTCTAGAGCCTGTGCTCCTTGTCGGAGCCGCGTACGGCCGAAAGCTCGGCACGATGGGCCATCACAGCGCTTCACCATCGCGAATAGGCCACAGTCTCCCCGATGACCAGCCGCTGGATCCAGAATTTGAGGCGTTGCCACCGTCATGTTGCTACGGAGAGGGAGGGGGTCAGTTCTTGTAGCACTTTCGGACGACGGGGCACAGGACGATGGCCAGGTTACCGAGGGCCCAGAGGACTGCGGAGCTGACAAAGAGGTTGCCCTCGACGTTGAGGAGGTACGAGGCGTACCAGAGGAAGGCGTAGAAGGACGCCTCCGCGATGATCCCGTAGATCCAATCTTTGACCTTCATAGCATCGCACCTCCAAGTCGCCGGCGACCTCTCCAGAGCGCTGACCGAATATTGAGCGCATGGAGAAACTTTTCTTGCGAGGGACCCAGGGGGCGAGCCACTGCCATGGGTGTAGACGCACAGGGGCATGCTCTTGGGAAAGCGGCAGGCAGGCAAACGCGTTCCGGCGAGGACATCAACGTTTTACGGAAACGTTGCGGAACGCGAGAACGAGTCTAGGAGAACCGAGCGAAGATGGTCTTCTCACTTCAAGAACGTTTCAGGCCAAAGAGAGTCGGGCCAGTCTGTTGATGGTTCCCGTCGCTCTTGCTGAGCCTGCAGAAGGAGGGGACGTTGAGCAAACGAATGCCGCCATCCACGAAGGTCGTGGCGGAGGGCGCAGGTTCAAACACGAAGGCAATGACAAGGCAGCGGAGACGTCCAACACAAGAATCATAGCCGCATTTCTTGACTTATCAGAGGGTGGCGGTATACTGCTTTGCTGAGAGAGGGGTCGGCAACCCCAAGCCCATCCAATTGCCAGACGAGTTGGTTTCTACTTGCAGCATCGGAGAGTCCATCTGTCCATGGAGAGCGCCACACACACTGCACCCAATCTATCTTCAGCAGCCTCCAAGCATGTCGCGCAGAGTCATCTGACGGTTCTGGTGCCGGCGTACGACGAAGAGGAGAGCGTGGCAGACACGGTGCGGAGTCTCAAGGAGCAGACGCTCCCGCCAGAGGAGATCCTCGTCATCGACGACTGTTCGACGGACCAGACGTCGGAGGTGGCACGGGAGGCGGGGGCGACGGTGATCCGGCCGCCTAAGAACACGGGGACGAAGGCCGGGGCGCAGAACTACGCCCTCCAGTTTGTGAAGACGGAATTCACGATGGCGGTGGACGCGGACACGTCCGTGGCACCCGACGCGATCGCGAAGATGCTCAAGGCGCTGGATGAGCCGTCGATCGCCGCCGCTTGCGGGTTCGTGCTGCCAAGGCACGTGAAGACGTTGTGGGAACGGGGGCGGTACATCGAGTACCTGTTCGCGTTCACGTTTTACAAGCCGATCCAGGATTATTATGAGAGGCCTCTGATCTCGTCGGGGTGCTTCTCGATCTACCGCACAGACATACTCAAGCGCAACGGGGGATGGCAGACGCGGACGATGGCGGAGGACATGGACCTGACGTGGAGCTTTTACGAGCAGGGGCACGGGGTACGGTTCATCCCCTCGGCCGTCTGCTACCCGATCGAGCCGCACGACTTCAACTTCATGGGGAAGCAACTGAAGCGGTGGTCGCACGGGTTCCTGCAGAACGTGCAACTCCACTGGCGGGGTTTGATGCGTGAGCCGTATCTGAGGCTCACGGTTGCGGTGGCGCTGTGGGACGCGCTGATCGCGTCGCTGGCGTTCCTGTTTGTGCTACCGGTGCTATGCATCGTGGTGAGTCCGCTGTTTCTGCTGGGGTATGTGATGGACGCGCCGGCGGTGGCGGTGCCGGTGCTGGTGAAAGGCATTCAGAGGAGAGAGTTCCTGAAGGCTCTATCGAGTCTTCCGAGCTTTTTCGTGCTGCGGCTATTCAACGGGGTCTACATGCTGAGGGCGGCGTGGTGCGAATGGGTCGTCAAGCGGCCTCTTCGGGTTTATGAGAAAGGACACTGAGATGACGGCGGGACTTCCAGGGACGGGGATCGGGGGTATCTTTTACGTGCTCTTGGCGGTATTGATGCCGGCTCTGGAAGCGGGGCGGGCGATGAGGCGGCGGAGCAGTCTGCGGCGCTTTGGGATGGTGGCGGGGCACTTCGCTCTGTCGGCGGGGATCGTGGGGGCACTGTGGCTGGAGTGGTGGGGGCTACAAGTCGGATTCGCGTGGCTCTTCCGGCATTTCTATTGGAATCCCACCATCTATAAGATGTGCACGATGGCGAGCGCGGCTGTGACGCCGACGGTGGCGGCGGCGCCGTTCATCATCCTGGGGAGCATCGTGGTGGCGCTGAACATCTTTTCGTTTGCGCTGAAGCGGGCCGACAGCAAGCGCCTGGGGCTTTCGCGAGCAAAGGTTACGCAGGCGGGGTGCGCACGGGGATAGAGAGCGGCAGCGGCTACTCGAAGGCGGGGCGGATGTCGCCGAACGAGGTCTGGCGGGGGAATTCATAGAAGAGCCTGTAGCCATCGGGATAGACGGCGGTGTGGAAGAGGATCGCGCGGTGGGATCGGTCCTCGGCGAGCCACGCCGCAAGCGCGTCATGCTCGCTCCCGCTCTTGATCCTGATCCCGATGAGCTTCGCCCCCGCTTTCCGGGCTTCCTCGACGACGACGCCAGCCTTTCCGTACTCCCGGACATCCACAGGGATGATGTTCATGGGCTTGCCGAGATAGCGCTCGAGCTCCCGGAAGTAGCGGCATGGGGTGTCGTAGTACTGAAGGGGATAACGGCCATCGGTGTCGGACACGACGATGGGCTCGGAGGGGTCGAAGGCGACGGGTTGATCGCCGATCACTGCGCCATCGTCGGTCTTCTTGACGGGGGCTGATCCCATGACCATGCCCTTGGTATCGGCCCCTATGAGGACGCCGAGGAATCTGTCCGTGGGGCAGTAGACGTCAACGCCCTTCTCGGCGAGGTAGTATGCGGCATCCATCTTGCCGAGGGCGTCGCCGCAGCCGACGACGAGGTCCGCGTCCAGGCAATCCCACGCGATCGCGCTTATGCCGTGGGTGTCGTGGATGACGGCGGTCGCACTATCGACGAGGATGGTCGTGGGAAAGGCCAGCACTTTGTCCTCCGCGATCTTGAAGGCGAAGACGCCCTCGGCATTGGGAGCGTACCAGTCCCATCCGCGTCTTCTGACAAGCGTGCCGGTGACGGGGAGGACTTGGACGGCGGCGAAGTCCATGAGTTCCCGGATCTTCTTGCCTTCGTGCCATGAGACCAGCGTCTCCGGGGCGAAGACCCAGGGCGAGCGGGTGATGTTCGTCGCCAGGAGCCAGTCCCGGATGACGCGGTCCACCTGCGTCTTGACCTTTGCGCCTTTCTTGACGCGGATCGTAGAGCAGCCGAGCACGATCCGCCGGTAGCCGGTCGCGGGTGGGGGACGCTTTCTGACGGTGATTGTGTCGACCGGGTCCTGTATTGGGCGGCCTTCCTCATAGCGGCCTGACAAGATGGCTTGAGTATAGTTGACGGCGAGCTCCGAGAGTTCTCTTTGTTTGGGGTTCGTCGGACGCTGCCAGCAGGCGATAAAGAGGACTCGCGCCTTGTCAACGAAGGAAGCATCCTTTGTCACCAGCCCGACGGTCAAATTGGCGAGGGCGAGGCCATAGGGGTCCTGGTTCTCGGGCTGATCCATCTGGTTGAGATACGACCGGGAGAACACGTCCGGGGAGTAGCCTTCCGACAGAATCGAGGAGGTAAAGTCGAAGCCTGATGGCCAGGAGATGGGGCGGGTGTCGCCGTCTGCGAAGGCCTTTTCACCGACAGAGACAAGAAGGCAAAGGACTGACGCCAGGGTCCGCCCGAGGAGGGCTTTCCCGGAGCGGCCGGCATCCATAATCCAGCACTCCTCGACACATGAAGAAAGGGAAGAGGACGCAGGAACCTCTTCCTTAACATGATACCCCGCGCCAGCCAGGCTGCCAGACTTCTTGGCGGGTGTTTACCGCCGAAGGCTGAATGGCGCTTGAAGGAAAGCAACGTGCAAGAGAAGATGGTAAAGGAGCGGAGGGATCGGCGTACGGGATCCAATATCCAGGAGATAGGAGACGGGAGCGAGGGACACATGAAGGGGATCATTCTCAACTCGGACGCAGACAATTTCGTGTGGTCGAGGCGCGCGGAGCAGATGACGCTCGAAGGGCTCCGGGAGCAGATGGACCACTACGCGACGGGACAGGTGTCGCACGTGTACCTCAGCGTCAACTACATGCGAACGCTCTACTCGAGCAAAGCATGGGAAAGTTTCTGGGAGGGGAACAATCCCGAGACGACCCCGGAAGATTGGATCCGGAACGCGTGGCTGCTCTGCGAGCGAGGGCTTGACCCGATCGCGGTGTGGATCGCGCGGCTGCGGGAGAAAGGGGTTTCGCCGTGGGTGTCGATGCGGATGAACGACTGCCACTTCACGCAGTCCGATCCGCAGTATACGTTGTGCAGCAGCTTCTGGCGGGAACATCCGGAGTATTGGCGCGTCGCGGAGGGGAGGGGGTATCACGATAGGTGCCTGGACTACGAATTCGCCGCCGTGCGTGAATACAACATGTCCCTTGTGCGGGAGATCTTGGAGCGATACGACGCGGACGGCTTAGAGCTGGACTGGCTAAGGGAGCCGTATTGCTTTGCGCCGGGCGAGGAGGAAGAGGGGCGGGGGATTCTCACGGGATTCATGAAGAAGGTGCGGGAGCTTGCCGAGCGGTGGTCGAGGAAGCGCGGGCACAGAATCGGGATAGCGGCGCACGTGCCGGCGCGTCCGGAATCGGCGCTGGGATGGGGGATCGACGCGGTGCGGTGGGCGAAGGA
>JAZDKG010000195.1:0-6657 GCA_043803205.1 Planctomycetota bacterium | reverse complement strand
CTCTCTTCCTGCGTTACCATTCCCCACCCCCCTTTCCTGATGCGGTCCGCTCCGCGCGGACACCCCCGATGCGCCGCGAGGCCAAGATAACCTTACGATATAAAATACCGCATGGCGGGCGCGTGTCAAATCGAGGTATTGCTTTACCTTTACAGCAGGACGCATTACCATAGAGGTTCGACAGGTTCATTTGGGAGAAAATGTCATGGCGAAGTCTCGACAAAAGGCGGGAGGCCCCAGACGGGGTGCCCCGCGGGTCCGCAGGTTGGGCAAACGCTCCAAGGTTCCGAAGAATAGATAGTTACGTTGATCCCGTTGTTGACGCCCGAGCGCCCGGGGCACCTCCCCTTCGGCAGGGAGCTTCTTGTGGTGCCTCCCGGGACACGGCGTCGCGCGAGCCCGTGCCGGCTACTGATTGCCTTCGAAACTAAGCTCACGAAGTTGGGACCGCGCCGTCTCCGCGGCCTCGGAATCCGGATACAGGCGCAGGAGTTCCGAGTACGCCGCCAGCGATTCCTGGACGCGGTTCTCTTTTCGGAGGGTCTCCCCAAGATCCGCAAGGGCGCGCGCGTGACGACGCTCCAACGACGCCACCTCCGCCGTCACCCGGGCGAAATGCGCCTCCACCAGCTTCCCCGCCACGAGCGCCTCCGCGAGCATCACGCTTCCCTGACGCGCCAGCAATGACTCCTCCGGAGCACGCGCCGCGACTTCCCCCGCATCCTCCGCAGCGCCCGCGAAGTCACCCCTTCGAAAACGCAGATCGCTGCGAGCGTAGTAAAGCTGGACGGAGAACGGGTGCAGATCGATCCCGTGCGCAAGTAGAGCGGCCGCGGCGTCATACGCGCCCTCCCTCATCAGGGTCTGGCCGATCTCAACGAACGCTCCCGGCGAGTTGGCGCGAATCCCCAGCACCTTCTCATACGTCGCCATCTCCGCGTCCCGCATCCCTGCATCCGACTGCGCGTCGGCCAGCTTCATCAGCACCGCGATGTTCCCGGAGTCCTGCTCGACCAGACGCTCGTACAGCCGGACGATCTTCTCCGCCTCGCCGCCGGCCCGGTAAAGCCTCGCAAGCCGATCGACCGCCGCGCTCTCGCGGGGACGAAGCGCCACCACCTTCTCGTAAATCTCGCGCGCGGAGTAAACGTTCCCTGCGGCCTCGTACATCTCGGCGAGGAGGAGCGCCTTTCTGACGAACTCCGCCTCTTGCCTCAGATACTCGTCCTCAAGGGCGCGGCTCGCGTCGGCGGCCCGCGTCTCCGCCTGCGCAAGCATCCCCACCGCCAACCCCAGGGCCAGCGCGATCCGCGGACGCAAAGGGACGTTCATCGGGCGTGTCCTACTTCTTTACGGGACGCTTCCGATCCGAGCAGTATGAGAAGGCGCTGACGGTCGTCGCCGCCGTTTCAAGCCATACCTCGCATTTCGACCAGTTCTGCCTGATCCCGCCCAGCGACCGTGCGGGATCCTTGAGATAGAAGGAATCCGGTTCCGTGAATTGCTCGTGGAGAAGGAAGCTCTCGGCCCCGACGGCGGCCCGACGGAGCTCGTCGGGGAAGCTCCAAGCCGTCGGCCAGTGCGCCGCCGCATATGCCCATCCTAGCAGCGCATCCGCCGTCGTGAAGCTGTCGGGCTCCACGACCGCCTGGGTCTCCCCCTCGCCGGTCCCGCCACTGCTGGAAACATCCGCCTCGCGCCAGAGTCCCCCGCACAGCTCCAGAAACGCCGATCCCTCGGGCTGGAACTGTCGCTTCGAGAGGTCCCTGAGGAGGGACGTGACCCAGTTGCGATAGAGGTTCGCATTCGACGGACTGAGGCCTGCCAGGTCCACCAAACCCATGGCAAGCCACCCGGGCCGGTTGACCGGCACATTCGGGAACACCTTTTGTCGGTCCGTCATCGCAAACTCGGCCGTCTTTTCCGACAACGCCAGCCAGCGCGCATCGCCGGTCCTCCGGTACACCCGCGCAAGCGCCGGGACAGCCTCGACCGGATAGGAGGGATTGTGCGGGGAACGTCTCGACTCCTCGGAATCCAGATAGTAAACGTCGATCACTACGCCGTTCTTCTGGATGAGGCTTTCGAGAAACGCGGCCAGCTTCAGGATCTGCCAGTCGAACTCATCGGTCTTGCGAAGGGAGGCGTATTCGTCCAGCGCAATGATCGCGAGCGCGGAGGCGGCGGCCGTCGCCTGACGGCCCGAGCTTACGCACATGAAGGTCTTGCTGCGATCCGGAGGGTACGCGATCCGCCCCGACAGGTACGCTATGCCTTTCGCCAAGGGGACGCTGTACGCGTCGGACGAGGACACATCCGCCGCCCTGGCGAGAGCGAAGAGCGCAACGGCCTGGATCTCCGGCTCGAGCACGCCTCCTGTCGCGGCGTCGAAAAGGGGCCAATAGACGTCGGGGAACGATCCGTTCTCCGTCTGAGAGCGCGTCACGTAGCGGGCGGCAAGGTCGGCGGCCGCTAGCAGATTGGCGCCGCCAACCCCGCCGAGAGGGGAATGTCCCCGCCAGAGCTGTACGATGTCGTCCCGGGCCGGCATCTTCAGATACATATCCGCCTTGACAAGCTGCAGCGTCGCCGACTTCGCCCCCTCCAGCGTCTTCTGCGCGCGATCCATCTCCTCAAGCGGGGTGATGCCGTGCGACAGGTAATCGATCGGCGTGATAGCCGAGCGCTTCCCGTCTACGTCCAACACCAGCGTATGGGCGAACGGATCGTAGAGCGGGAGGGGAAGATCCTTGATACGGGGATAGACGGGAACGTACGCGCGCTCCACCGCTAGCACGAACGCGGCGTACGACAGCCTGCCCAACGCAGGCCATCGCGGGTCCGAAAAAAGCTGGCTCAGCGCGACGGAGAGGGCCTCCCGGAGATCCGCCCCGCGCCCGACCCCCTGCAACGGCTCCATGCCTGGACTGAAGACGGTCAGGACCAACCGCCTCGTGTCGGAACGCCCCCAGAGCTCGCCTCCTGAGGCGACCTGCCGCTGGCCGCGCAGGAGAAGTTCGCAGGCCTTCTGCAGAAGTAGGCTTCCGTCGTCCCGCGAGAGACTACCCAATTCAATGAAGTCGCTCCCCTCGGGCGCTTCCGCCGCGCTCACGCATGCCGCCAGCGTCCACGCAAGAAGCGCCGCCAACGCTGCCGGGAGAACACCTCTCGTCGTACGCATCAGATGTCACCTCTTTCCAGCCGCTGCTCCAGTTGGCGGACTTCCTCCTCAATCGCCGGAGCGTCAACACCCCCAAGCGCCAGCGCCTGCGAATAGTACCGCAGCGCCCGAGCGAGTTTCCCCGCGCCCTCAAGCGCCTCGGCCAGCTTGAGGGCGCGAGCCGAGAGGGCCTTGGCGTCGTTTGTCAACGAATCGCTCACTTCGGCAATCATAGGGTCCAGGGACCCTGTTTCCAGGCAAATCCTCAGCCAATCCCGCGTCACTCGGCGCGCCTGCTCCTGCGAGAGCCCGGGAACGCCCGCAAGGCGTTCGAGGACCTCGAGGGCGCTCTCGTGCCGCCCGTCCTTCTCGAGGAGCCCGGCGAGCTCTTCCAACGCCGAGACGTTCATCGGGTCCATCTCGATAACCTTGCGGAGGGCGTCTTCGACTTCGTTCTGCGCCCCCAGGCGGCGGAAGCCTGACGCCGCCGCGGAGAGCATCGCCGCGCTGCCCGTCGCGTCCCGGACGCCGCGCAGGAGCGAGAGCGCCTTCGCCTTCTCGCCGCCCGCTAACAGAAGATCGAAGAGTTCGTTAAGACAGCCCACGTCATCCGGGAGAAGCTCCCGGCAACGTCCGTAGGGGGCCAAGGCTCCCTCGACTCCTCCGGACCTCGCCTGCCGTCGGGCGGCCGCGAGAAAAACCGACGGATCCTTGCGAAGACCGTAGGCCCTCTCCAAGGCGCGCATGCCGCTCGCTGCGTCGCCCGCTTCCATGTAGCAAAGGCCGAGCTCCAGAAGTGTCTCCTCCTCGTCGTCCGCGTGCTGCTCGACGGCTCTCTCGAGGTAACGCGCCGCCTCCGACGCTTTCCCTTGGCCGCGAAGGACCTCGGCGAGCAGGACGAGGAGCCGCCCGTCCTCGCCGACCGCCTTGAGGGCGCAGCGCAAGAGATCCTCCGCCCGTTCGCGCTCTCCGCGCCGCACGAGCTCCTGAGCCACAGTTCCCAGGATCGACACCGCCTCCCCCCGGTGCTCATCCGGGAACGCCCCGCCGAGCAGGAAAGCCCGGACCCCCTTCATCGCTTCCTCCCCCGCGGGCGATCCCGACAGGAAAGGCTGAAGAAGGTCTCGGTACTGATCCTCCCGTCTAGCGCTCGTCAAGGCCTCGGTCAGCACGGAAACCGCGTCCGTCGCGCGCCCGGCGGCCAAGAGCGCCTCCAGGTACTCCACAGCAACCGTCACCGGCCTTTCCAGAGAAGTCTTCCAAGCCTCTTCCAGCACGCGCAGGCGCATCTCCTTTTCCCCCGCCTCGCGCAAGACCTGACTCGCCTCCGCCGAGATCTGCAGCAGCATCCTCGGCGACTGAGTGCGCGCGTTTTCGAGCGCTGACGAGACGGCGTGACGACCCTCGTCCAGGAGTCCCCCTGCAAGAAACGAGCGGGCGCCCATGAGGAGATACCGTTCCGAGACGGGGGATCCCGCCCCCGACGCAAGGGAAAGGTAGACCTCCGCCGCCTCCCCATGCCGCTCGGCCAGCGCCAGCGCGGATGCAAGTTTCACGGCAAACTGGCCGTTCGACGGATCGAGGGCGCAAAGCCGCCGACGTGTCTCAATGAGCGCTTCGTAATTCTTCTCACCCGCGTAAATGCGGGCGAGCACCTCGATCGGCCTCCAGTCGGATGGGTGTGCTAGGGACGCCCGCTCAAGCCGCTCCACGAGGTCGGACATCCTCCCGGCGGCGCGGTAGCAGGCGATCTCCTCCTCGTAGACGCTCTCGGGGAAGAGCGCCTCCTGTTGCTCGACCTCCGCGACGGCCCGCTCGATCACCTC
Organism: Planctomycetota bacterium; assembly: GCA_043803205.1. Classification (GTDB taxonomy): domain Bacteria; phylum Planctomycetota; class DG-23; order JAZDKG01; family JAZDKG01; genus JAZDKG01. The sequence goes on along the minus strand of JAZDKG010000195.1, from coordinate 1,671 downwards.
GAGGGCCTGTTGCGCAAGGCCGTTGGAACGCAGGAGAGCCGCCAGCTCCGTGTCCGGGTCCCATCCCCGCTGGCTGCCCGCGCTCTTCGCCACGAGCACGTACTTCCGGAACGCGTCGATCCCCTCAGCCGTCAGCCCCGCCGTAAGCTCGGCCGCGCTTAGGGACCTCCAGGTTTCCGGCGACATCTCGCGACGGGCCTGGCGCTCCAGGACTCGCTTCAGGGCCAGACTATCACCGACCTTGAGGTACAGTTGGCTGAGCTCCGAAACAAGTTCCTCTCCCATGCCCAGGGGCACGTCGAGAAGGGCGTCACCCACCGCTCGAGCGCGGTCCAGGTCCCCCGTACGGGTCAAAGCACGCAGGTACGCAAGCTGAAGCGCCGCGTCACCAGGGCCCTGGGGAGCGACCTTCTCCAGGAGGCTCACCTCCTCGGGGAACATCCCGAGATTCCCGGCGAGGATCGCCAAATCAAGCTTCCGGGAGTCCGACAGATCCTTCCGGCCCAACATGTTTGTGATCGCCGCGGTCAATACACCGTCGAGCTCGCCGGCATCCGAAGCGTCCCGCCCCAGCGCTTTGAGAAGCGCGTCCTTGCGCGCGCCGTAGTCCACCCCAGCTTGCTTGGGACCCTGTTCCAGGAAAAGGATCACAAGCTCCCTGGCCTTGTGACGGTCCCCCCGCCTCAGCGCCAGCCGCACCGCCGCCTGCAGAATGGCGGGGGCTTCCCGTTGCGACCCCTCCAGGGCTTGGCGCAGCGCCCCGTCGAGCACGCGCACCGCTTGCGCGTCCTCTCCGACGCCCTCGTAGTAGCGCGCGACGGCCTCCTGATCGCTGAGGGCGACGGACCCGCCGAGCGGGCTCATGAGCACCCCCTCGACCTTGCTCCACGTCTCCGCAGGGAGCCTCTCCGATCCCAGGCACGCGATGACTGTCCGACAGAAGTTCTTCCGCAGCGGCGGGCTCCCCTCGACGGACAGGTACCGCTCGACAAGCGGCGCCGCCGCAGAGCAGGCCCCCATCCTCTTGAGAGAAGCCAAGATGCCCTTCTGGAAGTAGATGTCCGTGATCGCCTGCATGCCGGCCTGCACGTAGGCGTCGCCGGCATCGGCGTAGCGTCCCGCCGCTTCGCAGGCTAGCGCCCAGAGCAGCGACCACGCGTCCGCGGCGGCGGATCCCTTCTGATCCCGCAGGTGCGCCAGCACGCTCTCGCGCTCCTCAGCCGACAAGCCCCCGATCATGCTCTGGAGAAGCGGCCGCCAACGGTCCAATCGCTGATCCCAGCCTCCCGGCGCCTTTCGCAGGCAATCGTCCAAAGTCTCGCGGACCAGTCCGACGGCCGCGGGCCGCCTGCCCGCCTGAAGAAGCACTTCGAAATACGGAATGCGATGGCGTTCGAGCAAACGGGGATCCAGGCGAAGGGCCTCCTCATAGGCCTTCGCCGCCTCGGCGAAACTCCCCCGGCCCTGGTAGAGCCTCACGAGGTCGAGGTAGACGTCCGCAGTGGCGGGTTGCCCCTGAAGGAATGCGGCGAGTCCCTCGGCGTCGGAGGACCGAAGGAAGATGCTCAGGATCTCCGTCCGGTAGCGCTCCGCCTGATCTTTCCTCTTGACCAATAGCTCCTCATACGCTTCGACCGCCCGGGCGTCCTCGCCGAGGTTCTTCGCAAGCGC
>JAZDKG010000194.1:0-15431 GCA_043803205.1 Planctomycetota bacterium | reverse complement strand
GCCGGAGGCGCTTGCGGGGATCCTGGAGGCGCTGGCGCTGATCGGGAAGGAGATGCGGGTGGTGTGGCCGATCCACCCGAGGAGCCGGGCGCGACTGAGAGAGTTCGGGCTGGGGGAGAAGGCGGGACGGTGCGAGGGTCTGATCGCGTGTGATCCGCTGGGCTACCTTGATTTCCTAGCGCTCATGTCTGAGGCGCGGGTGGTGCTGACGGACTCTGGGGGTATCCAGGAGGAGACTTGCGTGCTGGGGGTGCCGTGCGTGACGCTGCGGGCCAACACGGAGCGTCCAAGCACGGTCGAGGCGGGGGCGAACGTGCTCGTGGGGAACGACACGGGGGCGATCGTGGAGGCGGCGCTGCGGGCGCGCAGGGGGAGCTGGGAGTTGCCGCCGCTGTGGGACGGGAAGGCGGCCGACAGGATCGTGCGGGCGATCGAGGAGCGTTTCGGACTTGCCCGCTGAGGCGGGCAAGCCTCGTGAGAGGCGGCGTGTGGGCCGGAAGCGCCGATGAGCGTATACAAGGAAATCCGAAAGCTCTTCTCCGAGGGGTTCGTCTTCGCGTCGGTGGGGGTGCTCCAGAAGTCGGTGGGGTTCTTTCTCATTCCGGTGTACACGCGGATCTTGAGCCCCACGGACTACGGGATCATCGAGATCGCGAGCTCGACCGCGTTCTTCGCGATGCTGTTTGCGCTCCTCGATGTCCCGACGGCGATGATCCGCTCGTACCAGTACGTCGCGGGGGGCGAGGAGGACCGGGACCGGGTGGTGGGGACGGCGTTCCTGACGACGATCCTGACTATCGCGGGGACGTGCGGGGTTCTGCTTGCGGCTATCCGGCCGCTCACGGTATTCCTCTTCGATGATCCCGCGAAGACGGCGCTGACGGGCGTGACGGTGCTGACGGTCTTCACGACCGCGATGAGCCGTCTGCGGACGGACCTCTTCCGGGCGCGCGCGGAGGTGAAGCGATGGGCGGTGTGGGAGTTTTCGCTCTTTGTCCTGTCGCTTGTGTTTCAGATCCTCTTCGTGGTGGTGTTCCGGTGGGGGCCTTTCGGGGCGATCCTGGGATCGGGGGTGTCGGCCGGGATTGTGACGGTGGCCTTCATCCCGACGTTCGTGTGGGCGGTGCGGCGGGGATGGAGCTGGCGGCATTGCCGCGAGATGCTCATCTTTGCTCTGCCGCTTTTGCCGGGGACTCTCGCGCTGTGGGTGATCTCGCAGTCGAACCGGTATTTCCTCAAGGAATACCTGGACTTCGGCCAGGCGGGGATCTTCGGGATCTCGATGCGGCTGTCCAGGGCGGTAGCGATGTTGGCGGAGGCGATGTTGAGCGCGTGGACGGTGAACGTGTACCGGTTGGCTCGGGAGGAGGGGTCTCAGCGGGTGTTCGCGAGGTTCCTCACCTACTACTTCCTGGCGCTGGGGTACGTCGCGCTGGGGCTGGCGGTGCTGTCGCAAGAGGTGGTGGAGGTGATGGCGCGGAAGGTGGAGTTCCAGCAGGCCTACAAGTATGTGCCGCTCATCGCGCTGGGATACCTTTTCTTCAACGGTCGACGGATCGTCGGGGCGCACGTGAGCATCTGCAACAAGAACATCTACAAGGTGGGACTTCTGCTTGTGGCTTTCGTCATCAACGTGGCGGCGAATTGGACGCTTATCCCGCGGCTGGGGCCGCAGGGAGCGGCGATCGGCGTGTTCCTGCCGTACTTCTTTCTATTCTGGAGCTTCCATGCGGTGAACCTGCGCTTTGCGCGGGTGCCGTACGAGTGGGGGAGGCTTCTCAAGCTCGCGATCGTGTTCGGCGGGCTGTTCGCGCTGGCGAGCCTCACGGCGTCGTGGAGGATTCTTCTGCGGCTGCCTGTAAAGCTAGCGATCCTCGCGGCGCTTATCCCGATCCTGTGGTGTCTCGGGTTCTTTCAGAAAGCGGAGCTGCGAAGGGGGCGGGAGCTTCTCGGGGAGCTGAGGTCCCGCGTGGCGGGCAGGTGGACGCCAGGGGGAGACGACGAAAGGGTGGAGGTCGAGGACTAGGCATGAGGATCGTGCTCTACGGGACGGATTCGACGGCGAACCTGGGGGACCAGGCGATCCTCATCGCGATGATGGACGCGCTGCGGGGGGTGTTCGAGGGGGCGAGCTTCACGATCCTGACGGCGCATCCGGAGCTGGCGGTCGAGCGTGTGGGGAGGAGGCCGGGGGTCGAGAGGATCGGGGCGCTTCCGCGAATCCCGTGGGGGAAGAAGACGACGATGCGGCTCGTGTCCGGGTACGCGGCGTCGAGGGCGCTTATCCGACTTGGGTGGGGGGAGGGCGGGAATCGACAGGTCGCCCGATGGATCGCGGAGAGCGACCTCTTAGCTCTCGTGGGGGGGAGGTATCTCGCAAGCCCGTATTTCTCGACGCTCCTTGTGATGCTATGGGGCTTGGCGGAAGCGCGGCGGGCGGGGGTGCCGGCGGTGGGGTATTCGCAGAGCGTCGGTCCGTTCGCCACGATCAAGGAGAAGATCGCGGCGCAGCTCGCGCTCAGGAGGCTCGAGCTCATGGTGGCGCGGGACCGAACGAGCTTCGAGTTCCTGAAGCATTTCGCGGTTCCTGGGCTTCGGGTGGAACAGGCGCCGGATTGCGTGTTCGGGCTGCGTCCGGCTGAGGCGGGCCAAATCGAGGAGGCGATGCGACGGGAGGGGATCGACGAGGGCCGGCGACCGCTCGTCGCGATCACGGGGAGGACTCTCACCGCGACGATCGAGCGGTACGACGCGCGGGCGAAGCGGGGGTATCTCGAGATGTTGGCGGGGGTGTCGGACGCGCTGCTGGCGGACGGCGCCCAGGTCGTGTTCCTGTCAAGCACGTACCGGGCGGGGTCGTACGACCGGCACGATCCGGACGTGGCGAAGGAGTTCCGCGCGCTCATGCGCAGGCCCGAGGGACTGAAGGTCGTCGAGACGGAGTACCCGGTCGAGGTGCTCAAGGGACTCTACGGGCGGATGAACCTTGTGATCTCGACGCGGATGCATCCGACGATCCTTGCGTCCGCCATGGGCGTTCCGGTGGTTGCGCTGGCATACGAGTACAAGGGGGTGGGCGTGCTGGAACTCCTGGGCTTGACGCAGTACGCGCTGCGCATCCCGGAAGCGACCACGGAACGGGTGCTGACGCTGGCGCGCGAGGCGCTGGCGCAAGAGCAGGCGATCCGGGCGCACCTGCGCGAGCGGATCGCGGAGCTCCAGGAACAGGCGTTGTCCGCCGCCCGGCACGTGCGGGAGGCATATGAGGCGTACCATGCAAGAGGCCGATGATCGCGCGAGCGACGCTAGGGAAGGGCCGAGGGTGCTCGTGCTCCCCAGCGGGTACCCCCGGGACCGGGAGGACGCGAAGCTCATCTTCGTCGCGGAGGAGGTGGAGGCGCTCGCGCGGTTGGACGTGAGGCTGGACGTGCTCCTCCCGGAGACGACGACGCGCACGTGCGCGGGCGTGACGTTCCACACGCTGGGGGGGACGGGGCGCTCGCCGCTGGCGGTATGCTCCGTGCTGGCGTTGGGGCGGCGGCAGGGGAGATGTCTGCCGAAGGCGCCGCTCTGGAAGTCCTATCATCTTGCGCGAAAGAACTGGCTGATCGCGCGGCGGGCGAAGCTCTGCGGGGACGAGGTCATCCATTCGCATTTCGCGTGGCCGGACGGCACGGGCGCCGTGGCGGCCGCCCGGGAAGCGGGGGCGGGCTCCGTGGTCACGCTTCGGGGGTTCGACGTGCTCATCGAGGAGAGCTCGGACTACGGCGGGAGAAGGGACCCGCTCTACGAGGAGGCCCTTGCGCTGGCGCTCGCGCACGCGGACCGGGTGACGGCGGCCAGCTCCACGACCCGGGACGCGGCGCTGGCGCTGGGGTGTCCGGCGGAGCGGATCTCGGTGATCCCGAACGGGGTCGATCTCGACGCGTTCTCTCCCGGGGAAGGCGGCGGTTTGCGCGCGGAGCTGGGGATCGCGCAGGAGGAGATCGTCTTCCTCATGGTGGGATGGTTGAACCTGCGGAAGAGGAACGTCGACCTGGTGCGGGTGGTGGGGACGCTGGGACGGGATTACGGGCCCGTGCGAATCGTGATCGTCGGGGAGGGGGAGGAGCGGGGGGCCATTGAGCGGGAGGCGGAGCGAGCGGGCCTCGCGGGTCGCGTGCTCTTTGCGGGGCGGGTGTCGCACGGGGATCTGCCGGCCTACTACCGGGCGGCGGACGTGCTAGCGCACACGAGTCGCGTGGAGGGGTTCTGCAACGTGGCGCTGGAGGGGGCCGCCTGCGGGCGGGCGATCCTAGCGACGCGGACGGGCATGATGAAGGATTACCTTGTGGACGGAATGAGCGCCGTCCTCTTTGAGCCCGGGGACCTGGAGGGGCTCGCGCGCGGCCTTCGAGCCGTGCGTTCTCCGGAGGTCCGCAAGCGGCTGGGGGAAGGGGCGCGAAGGGCGGCGGAGGGACTGAGCCTCGCGGCGAGGGCGCGAGCGTTCCGGGACGTGTACGTCGAGGTGCGCGCCAAGGCCCGGGAGGCGGAGGCGTGAGAAAAGTCCTGTTCATCGCGTACTACTTTCCGCCGATGGGGGGCCCGGGGACGCAGCGCTCGGCGAAGTTCGTGAAGTACCTGCCCGAGTTCGGGTGGGAGCCGATCGTGGTGACGGCGAGGCGCGAGGATTACGAGGTGGCTCGGGAGTTTCAACTGGACAGCGACCTCGACGCCGAGATGAGGGACATCCGCGTGCGCGTCCACCAGGTGTCCGGAGGACGAGGCGTGCGTTTGGCGGCATGGGCGAAGGGGAAGGGGCTGTTTCCGTTCCTGTGGTTTCTGGACTACCGGGACTTCTGGGAGCCTCAGGTCTTCTGGGCCAGGCGCGCCGCCGCGCGGTGTCTCGAGATTGCGCGGGCGGAGCGGATCGACGCGGTCTACACGTCGATGGGGCCGTTCTCGTCGGCGCTCGCAGGACGCGAGGTGAAGCTGCGGGCTTCGATCCCGTGGGTCGCGGATCTCAGGGACCTGTGGACGGAGGGGGAGCTGCGCGTGTGGCCGTCGCGCCTGCACTACGAGTGGGAGAAGCGGCTGGAGAGGAGGCTCCTCTCGGCGGCGGACGGGATCCTAGCGAACACGGAGCTCTCGCGGGTGCGGCTGCTTGAGAACGTGGGCGTGCCGCCGGAGCGCGTGCGCGTGATCCCCAACGGGTTCGACGCGGGGGACTTCGAAGGGATGACGCGCGAAAGGGGACGGGAACAGTTCGTGATCGCGCACGTGGGGGCGTTCCGGGACCACACGAAGGGACCCGGACAGCCCCGATGGCCGCTGTATGCGCCTGTGGTGGGCGACGAACGGGCGAGGTCGCCGCTCTATGTTCTTGAGGCCGTTCGGGGTCTCCTCGCCGATCATCCCCGGATCGGCGAGAAGCTGCGGATTCGGCTCGTGGGGTATTTGAGTCCGAAGAACGGGGAGCTTGTGGAGGAGATGGGGCTTGGGGAGATCGTGCAGGCGACGGGGTACCTCGAGCACGCCGCCGGGGTGCGCGAGATCATGAACGCGGACGCGCTCCTTCTCGTTCTGGGCGTATTCGCGGACGCGCGGCGGGCGGTGCCGCTCGTTCCGGGGAAGGTATACGAGTATCTTGCGGGGGGCAAGCCTATCCTCGCGGCGCTTCCCCCCGGAGACGCGAAGAGGATCGTTGAGGAATCGGGCGCAGGGTTCCTTGCGCCGCACAATGATCCCGAGAAAATCCGGGAAACGATTGAGCGGATGTATGGGATGTGGGAGAAGGGGGCCTTGGACGCGGCGCCGCGGAAGGAGTTCGTCGCGCGCTTCGAAAGAAGACGGCAGGCGGGGGACCTCGCGAGGTTCCTCGACGAGAGGGTCCGCGGGCGGGAGGGTCGGCAATGAAGATGCTGTGGGTACGTCCGCGCGTTCCGTGGCCGCTTACGAGCGGGGCGAGCCAGTATTCGTTCGGGCTGCTGCGGGCGCTCTCGGAGGAGTTTTCGATCACGATGCTGGCGCCGGAGCTGGAGGATGGGCCGGAGGAGGCGGAAGAGCTTTCACGGCATCTCGAGAGGCTTGTGACGGTCGTTCCGCCGAACCGGAGGTCCTCGGCACACCGGCTTCTCTACGGCATTTGGGGGCGCGTGCGGGCGTGCGGACGCGGGACGCTGCCGGCGCTCTACATGAAATGGGGGCTCCTTGCCCCCATGAGGGAGCTTACGGCGAAGTGCGGGTTCGACTTGGTGCAGTTCGAGTTCTGGACGACCGCGGCGCTGGCGAGGGAGGCGGGAGCCAGCGTCGGCGGGAGGCGGGTCGTTCTGCTCCACGACGTGGAGCACGTACGGTATGCGAGGGACGCGGCGCTGGCACAGGAGGAGAGCAGGCGACGGAAACTGGAGCGGGCGGCGGCGAGGGCGCGGGAGTTCCTGCGGGGGCTGTGGGGAAGCGTCGATCTCATCCTTACGGTTACGGATGCGGATCGGGCGCACGTGGAGGCGGAGCTCGGGGGCCGCGTGCCCGTACGGGCGCTGCCGGCGATCGTGGAGAGTGCTCCCGAATGTCCGGAGGAGAGAATCGATCCGGGGAACCTCGTCTTCACGGGCGTTATGACGCACGGGCCGAACACGGACGGGGTGGTATACTTCTGCCGGGAGATCCTGGGACGGATCCGGACGAACGCGCCTGGCGCGGTTTTCACGATCGTAGGGCGCAGGATGGTGCGGGAGGTGCAGGAGCTTGCGGGAGAGGGGGTGGAGATCGTCACGGATGCGCCGGCGGTGCGCCCATATCTGGAGCGGGGGGAGGTGTTCGTGGCGCCGCTGCGGACGGGGAGCGGGATCAAGATGAAGGTGCTCGAGGCGATGGCGTGCGGGAAGGCGGTGGTGACGACGAGCGTGGGCGCGGAGGGGCTGGGCGCGCGGTCGGGCGAGGAGATCGCTATCGCGGATGCGCCCGAGGAGTTCGCCCGCGCGGTGACGGAGCTCCTGCACGACGCGCCGAGGCGCCGGCGGATGGGCGTCGCCGCCCGCGAGTTCGTGCGGAGGAATCATTCCCTGGAGGCGGCGGGAGGCCGCATCCGGGCGATCTACCGGGATCTTGTTTCTTGCAAGGAGCACGCTGCACGTGAAGCGGATTGACATAGCGATCCTCGTCGTCGGGGGGGCGCTCGGCGCGTCGATCGTCATCAGCACGGCGCTCTTCCGCGGGAACGTGGACGAATGGGGAGCCGGCCTGGAGAAGCACACGCAGGAAAAGCGTGCGCTGGCGACGGCGCTGCGGGACGCCGCAACCTCGGAGCTGCGCGAGAATCCGGACGGCTTCTACAAGCTGGAGCTGCGCGGGCAGACGGTGGTGCGATACTATGTCCTCTGGCGGATCTGGACGGATCCGCAAGACGCGCCGGCCTATGTCCGGGAGAAACTTGCGGCGTCTCTTGCGGAAGGGCGGGCCGACGCCGTGGCGGAGGCGGCGAGCGCGACCATCCATCTCATCAGCTGGCGGCAAAAGGACCGGGAGCGGCTCTCGGGCTGGCTCAGGAGACGCGGGGTCGAGGGAATCGAGGTGGAGCTCTTCGCGCACTTCGGAGGGGAAGGGGGAGCGTGGCGGGCGGCGGGGGCCGTCAGCGGCGAAGAGGCGGCGCGGGCGCTCGGAGATGAGGACGTCGCCGCGGTGCGCAAGAGCCGGTTCAACCGGCTCGTGATCCTGCCGGCGGGAGCAGGGCCTTGAGATCGGTTCTCTTCATCCATCATACGTTCCCGGGACTGACGGCGACGTTCGTCTACCGGGAGGCGAAGGCGCTGGAGCGCTGCGGAACGGCGCTGGAACACTTGGCGTTGCGTCGGCCTCGAAGCGAGGCGGTGTCCGCGGAGGCGCGCGGCTTCCTCGACAGGACGCGGTACGCGGAAGGGATCGCGCGCCCGCTCTTCTGGGCCAAGGTCGTCGGAGGGTTTCTTCGTGCGCCGGGGAGGACGCTGGGTATCTTCGCAAAGCTCCTAGCGACGCCGAGGACGGGCGGGCGCGGCACGGCGAGGGCGATTCTCAACCTCGCGCGGGGGCTGTACGCGGCGCAGTTCGCGGGATCACGCCGCCGGATCGGACACATCCATGCACCGTTCTCCACGGACGTGGCGACGATCGCGATGGTCGCCTCGGAGGTGGCGGGGGTGCCGTGGAGCTTCTCCAGCCACACGGCGTTCGACGACAGGCACCTCAACGAGAAGGTGCGAAGCGCGCGCTTCGTCCGGAGCATCAGCGGTTTCGATCGGGACAGGCTCATCGCGCGAACGGACGGGCGGCACGGCGGCAAGATTCACGTTGTGCACTGCGGGGTGGAGCCGGGGGAATGGAGGTTCGCGCCGAAGGCGAGGACGGCGGAGCCGCCGATGGTCTTTTCGGTGGGGACGCTGCAGGAGAAGAAGGGACACGCGGTCCTCATCGAGGCGATGCGCGGGCTCGCCGATCGCGGCGCAGGCGCGAAGCTCGTCATCGCGGGAGGGGGGGACCTGCGTGAGGAGCTGCGCAGAAAGATCGATGAGCTGGGACCGGCGCAGCAGGTCGAGCTCGTCGGGGCGTTGCCGAACGAGGAGGTCCGGGCGCTGTACGACCGGGCGGACGTGTTTGCGCTCGCGAGCATCGTTGCACGCAACGGCGACCTCGACGGGATTCCGGTCGTGCTCATGGAGGCGATGGCGCACGGGATCCCGTGCGTCTCCACACGGGTGTCGGGGATCCCGGAGCTCATCGAGGACGGGCGGGAGGGGGTACTGGCGGAGCCGGGGGATTGCGCGGGGATAGCGCGGGGAATCGAGCGGCTCCTGAGCGACGCGGCGCTGCGAGAGACGGTTGCGCGGAACGCGCGGCGCAAGATCGAGAACGAGTTCAACCTGGAGAGAAACGCGGCCAAGCTGGCGGAGCTCTTTCGGCAGGAATTGGCGAAACGCCAGAGGCCGCGTTCGGTCCCGGTGGTTAAGAGGCCCAAGGTGGCATTCGTTACGCCTCTGCCGACGCCGTACAGGCAGCCGCTCCTTGAGCGCCTGACGGCGATGGAGGACATGGAGGTGACGGTCTTCTACTGCGCGCGGGGAGAGGCGGACCGGAGCTGGAGCGTCGGGGCGGGAGCGGGGAGGAAACATCGGGTGCTCCCGGGATTTCACATCGCCGTGGGGGGCGAGAAGACCTTTTACAATCACGTGAACCCCGGCATCTGGAGGGAGCTCGATGCCGGGGGCTACGACGCGGTGGTGACGAGCGGGTATGCTCTTGCGACGAGCCAGATCGCGATCGCATGGGCGCTTTTTCGGCGGCGCCCGTACCTCATCCACAGCGAGAGCCACCATCCGGCGGATCGAGCCGGATGGAAGCGGGCGGCTAAGCGACTGTCGCTGCGGCCGATCCTCGAGCGGGCGGCGGGGGGCTTCGCGACCGGGACGCTGGCCAAGGAGTACCTGGTTCACTACGGAGTTCCGCGCGACCGGGTGTGGTTTCTCCCGAACACGACGGACGTGCACGGGATCGCGGCGCGGGTGGACGCGCTGCGCGGACGGAGGGACGCGGTGAGGGGAGCGCTCGGGATCGACCGGAAGTTCGCCGCGATCTTCGTGGGGAGACTCATCCCCGCAAAGGCGCCTCTTGATCTCCTTGATGCGTATCAGGAGCTGCGCCTAGCGCGGGACGACTGCGCGCTCGTCATCGTGGGGGACGGGGAGTTGGAGGGGGAGCTCAAGCGCCGGATCGCGCAAGAGGGGCTCGCGGGCGCGGTGCTGTGCGGCTTCAAGGAAGGCGAGGAGCTTCTTGGACTTTACGCGGCGGCGGACCTTTTCATACTGCCCAGCAAACAGGAGCCGTGGGGCGTGGTGGTGAACGAGGCGGCGGCGGCGGGACTGCCTCTTCTGGTCTCGGACGCGGTCGGCGCGGGGACGGACCTGGTGAGGTCGGGGGAGAACGGCGTGATCTTCCGGGCGGGGGACGTGAGGGAACTTGCGCGCCTGTGGGAAGGGATGCTCGCGCGCGAGGACCTAGCGGCGATGGGTGTGGAATCGCGCCGGATCGTGGAGCGGTGGGACTACGATTTCGCCGTGCGGGAGTTCCGGGCGGGGGTGCGGTCGGTTCTTTAGGGGGCGCATTTGCGTCGGGGGCCGGCAGCCGTTAGAATGCCCGGGCGGGAACGCTGGAAAGGATCGCGGATGAAGCAGGTCGTCCAGAACTTGAAGGACGGACGGCTCGAGGTCGCGGAGGTGCCCGCGCCGGCTGCGCGGGCGGGGATGGTCGTCGTGCGCAACGTTGCCAGCGCCATCAGCGCGGGGACGGAGCGCATGGTCGTGGAGCTAGCGCGGAAGTCGCTTCTGGGGAAAGCGCAAGAGCGTCCGGACCTCGTGGAGAAGGTGCTTGCGAAGCTTCGGCGCGAGGGGCTCCTAGCGACGATCCGCGAGGTGATGACGCGGCTGGACCGGGACATTCCTCTGGGGTACAGCTCGTCGGGCGTGGTGGAGGAGACGGGGGCGGGGGTGAGCGAGTTTCGTCCGGGGGATCGCCTAGCGTGCGCGGGAGCGGGATACGCCAGCCACGCGGAGTACGTGGCGGTCCCGACGAACCTTGCGGTCAAGATCGGCGAAGGGGTGTCGCACGAGGACGCGGCCTTCACGACGATCGGGGCGATCGCGATGCACGGCGTGCGGTGCGCCCAGGCGCAGCTCGGCGAGACGGTGGCGGTGATCGGGTTGGGGCTCGTGGGACAGTTCGCGGTGCAGATCGCGCGGGCGGCGGGGGCGAAGGTGATCGCGACGGACCCGGACGCTGAGAAGGTGGAACGGGCGCTCGCGGTCGGGGGAGCGGACGCGGGGACGTCGGGGGGGAAGGAAGAGCTCGCGGCGCTCGCACAGTCGCTGACGGGCGGCGCGGGGGTCGACGCGGCGATCGTGGCGGCGGGGACGGAGTCGAGCGACCCTATGGAGGTCGCCGGGGAGATCGCCCGCGACCGGGGGCGGGTCGTGGTCATCGGCGCGGTGGGGATGGACCTTCCCAGAGGGCTCTACTACGAGAAGGAACTTTCTCTCGTCGTGTCGAGGTCGTACGGGCCGGGACGGTACGACCGGAGCTACGAGGAAGGCGGGATCGACTATCCGATCGGCTACGTGCGGTGGACGGAGCGGAGGAACCTCGCGGAGTTCGCGGAGCTCTTGGCGCGCGGGACGGTGCGAGTTGCGCCTCTCGTCACGCACAGGTTCGCGATCGAGCGGGCGCTCGAGGCGTACGACCTTATCACGGGGGGGACGCAGGCGCGGTACCTGGGGGTGCTCCTCACGTACGGGGGAAGGCCGCCTGTCCCGGAGTGGCGGGAGAGGATCGAGGTCGTCTCGCCCCGGGGTAAGGCGCTAGAGCGTCCGGGCCGGGTCGGCGTCGCCGTGGCGGGAGCGGGGAAGTTCGCGCGGGGGGTGCTGGTGCCGGCGCTTCACAGTGTGAGGGACGTGGAGCTCGTGGAGTGCGTAGCGGCGCACGGGGCGAGCGCGCTGTCGACGGCGAAGCGCTTCGGCTTCGAGCGGGCGGGTTGCGATTTCGAGGCGATGCTCAGGAGCGAAGACGTGGACGCGGTGGTGATCGCCACCCCGCACAACGAGCACGCCGGGCAGGCGATCGCGGCCCTGCGAGCGGGAAAACACGTGTTCCTGGAGAAGCCGCTGGCGATCCGCGAGGAGGACGTGGACGAGGTGGAGCGCGCCGTCCGCGAGAGCGGGCGATGCTTCATGGTGGGGTACAACCGGAGGTTCGCGCCGGCGACGGTGCGGATGCAGGCGTTCTTCGGGCCGCGGCACGAGCCGCTTTCCATCCTCTACCGTGTGAACGCGGGGAGGGCGCCCAGGGAAGGCTGGCTTGCGGACCCGGCGGCGGGGGGAGGACGGATCCTCGGAGAGGTCTGCCACTTCGTGGACTGGATGCTCTTCATGACGGAGGAGACGCCGAGGACGGTCTTCGCGCAGTCGCTCGGCACGGGGGCGACCCCCACGGGGGACCGGGACGACCTCGCGGCGCAGGTGACGTTCTCGAAGGGATCGATGGGCACGATCGTGTACTGCGCGGGGGGAAGCCCCGCGCTCGGGAAAGAGCACGTCGAGGTGAGCTCCTTCGGGCGGACGGCGGCGCTCGAGGACTACCGCCGCGTGACGTTCTACGACGGCACGCGCAGGAGGCGCGAGACGTTCCGCGCGCAGGTGAAGGGACACCACGAGGAGATCGTCGAGTTCATAGACGCGGTGCGAAACTGGGGGGAGGAGGGGGCGGCGTACCCGATCGACGTGGACGAGCTTCTTGCGACCTCGCGGACGACGTTCGCGATGGCGCGGTCCGCGGCGACGGGGAAGATGATTTCGTTTTGACGGTGCGAGGCGACAAGACGACCTCCCGGACAGCGCGGCCCGGGAGACGGCGGTTCTTTTCGGAGGATCGTAAGGTGCCCGGGACGAAGATCGCACTTCTCCTGACGAGCGAGATGGGAGAGAGGCTTTTCTCGGACGAGGCGCGGGAGCGGCTGGAGCGGCTCGGGAAGGCGACGCCGCAGGCGCGGGGCGAGATGCTGCCGGCGAGGTGGACGGAGGGTCTCCTGCGCGAGCGCATCGCGGGCGCGCGGGTGGCGGTGACGAGCTGGGGAACGCCTGTGCTTACGAAGGCCGTGCTGGACGCGGCGCCGGAGCTGGGACTGATCGCGCACGCGGCGGGCAGCGTGCGTGCGGTCGCGACGGAGGAGGTATGGAAGCGCGGGATCCGCGTGACATCCGGGGCGGCGGCGATCGCGGTCGGGGTGGCGGAGACGGCGCTGGGGTTCATGCTCACGGGCGTCAAGCGGGTATGGGAGCTTAACCGTGCGACGCACGCCGGGAAGTGGCCGACGGCCCTCGACGAGAAGGGGGCCGACTTCTATGACGTCACGATCGGGGTGGTCGGGGCGAGCCACGTGGGGAGGCACGTGCTAAAGCTCTTGGCGAACTTCGGCGTGAAGGCGCTGCTGTATGATCCGTACGTGGACGCGGAAGGGGCGCGAGAGCTCGGGGCCACGAAAGCGGACCTTCCGACGCTCATGCGGGAAGCGGACGTGGTGACGCTTCATGCGCCGGCGATCGAGAGCACGCGCGGAATGATCACGAGGGAGCTCATCCGATCGATGAAGGACGGGGCGCTTCTGGTGAACACGGCGCGTGGGGCGCTTCTGGATGAGCCGGCGCTCATCGAAGAGCTTTCCACGGGGCGGATCCGGGCGTGTCTGGACGTGACGGATCCGGAGCCGCCGCCGGCGGATTCGCCGCTTCGGAAGCTCGAGAACGTGGTGCTGACGCCCCACGTCGCGGGGACCGTGGGGAAGGGCGCGCGCCGAATCGGGGAGCTGGCGATCCGGGAGATCGAGCGATTCCTGCGGGGGGAGCCGGCTCTCCACGAGGTGCGCGCGGAGGACCTAGCGAGGCTAGCGTGAGAGGGCGGTCACTCCGGGGAGGGGGGAAGCCGAACGAGGACGACGTCGTCGAATTGCGCAGCCTCGTCCGGGGCCATTCCCTGGGCGGCGCACATGAGGCGCAGCTTGCCGGCGCGGCCGGGCATGCGCATCAACATGTGCAGCATGTGCCATTGTCCGTCGGAAGAGGCGTCCTCGGTGGTGAACTGGTTGCTCTGGCCGTCCAGCCATTTGCCGTCAGCGTCCATGAGCCCTGCGACGAGCAAGACCTTGCCCTTGCCGTCTCGCGGGAGATGTCTCACGCGAGCGGAGGCGTAATAGACCTCGCCGGGCGCGACGTTGATGTCCTGCATGAAGACGGCGGACTTGGCGCCCGTGATTTCGCCAACCATTGAACGCTTGAAGCGGCGCGAGCCGAAGCGGCCTTTGCAGCCTTCCGTCTGCCAGCGTCCCCAGCCGACGGGCGCCGCGCCGGTGGAGGAGGGCTCCTTTTCGAAATCGCCGTTGGCCAGGAGGTTGGCGTAGCTGCCCGAGACGATCCCCTCCTTGGCGTCGAGAATCTGCACGAGACCCGAATCCGGGTGGGTTTGCCTGAAGGAGGCGACGAGGGCCGCTGTCTTTGCGGGCGCGTTGTCGCGGAACCAGGCCAACGCCTCATCGAGCGCGGCGTACATGGGCGCCTCGAACTGCGTGACCTGCGCCAAGGTGCTTCCCGTCACGGCGGCCATTCCGCGGAGCGCTTGCCCGGTGAGGTCGTCGCCAGCCTTTATCTCCTCCCAGCGACGCTGGCGTTGCCGGGAGAGGGAATCGAGTTCGAACGCCTGATCCAGCGCCTGCCGGGCGGACTCTTCGTTCGTGATGGGGGCTTGCGCCAGGGCGCGACCGAGATAGCAGGTTCGCCCGATGTAGGCGGAGAATTCGAGCGCGTCGGCGAACAGGTTGATTCGTTGTCGCACGAGGTCCGACTGCGTTCGTTCCCCAGCCTCCTTCAGGCACGCCTCGAGCGGGTCAAGGCGCTGAGGGGGAAAGAGCTTCGCCTGCGTCTCCAGGTCGCGCCATCCGTTGCCCGTAATCGACGGATCACGGTTGACCCAGGCGTCCTCGAGGCCTTCCCAGTACCGCTTCATGGGCTGGGCCGCTTCAGCGAACATGCCGCTGAAGAAGGTGTCGAGCAGATCGTCCATGTCGAGCGTCGCGTCCCAGTACAGGCGCGTCACGGCCCACAGCATGGGCGCTAGGTGCGTGCGGAGCGCGTAGATTTCGGCGTATTCGCTGCCGAACCCGAGGTCGCGGTCGAACTTGATCTCCTCGTCCAGAAGGTGCGGGTAGTATCGGGGCATCCACCAATCGAGGCCGTAATACTCGTACCGGCCGAGGTGACCGACCCGGCGAGCCCACTCGCGGCGGTGCGCTTGTTCCGTGTTCTTGACATCCTTGTTCCACCATTCGGCCGCGTGCGTGCGCGTGTCGGCGAGATAGGCGAATACGTTGTCAGGGAGCCGGTCCATGTTGTCCGGCAGTGTGCGCGTCTGTGCGTACACGAGCGTGCCGATCGATCGGTCCGGCCGGGTCTGGGCGACGCCGTCGGCCACCTGTTTGAGGAACCAGTAATACCGGTTCGAGAAGTTGCGCTCGGCGAAGGCGTCCACGTCGCCGTCGAGGGCTCGGCACACGTCGCATTGACAGAAGACCTCCGCGTCGTCCAAGCCCATTTCGTAGCTGGGGACTTCCGGATGCTCGTCAAAGAAGCGGAGCGCCTCCGCGATGTAGATGTGGCGCACTTCCTCGTTGCTGTAACAGGGCTGCCAGTTCCACGCGAGGGGCGAAGGGTACTTGGCCTCGGGCACGAGGCGTTTCCCGTTCACGAGGGGATAGTATTCCGGGTGGCTCTTCCCGTATTTGTCCGCCGGCAGAAGGAACATGCTCTGTCGTAAGTCCTTGAAGTGGGCCCATCGGGCGGGGGGGGGGGAAGGGAGGCGGTTGCGGCGGTGCCACTCCTTCCAAG
>JAZDKG010000193.1:0-13474 GCA_043803205.1 Planctomycetota bacterium | reverse complement strand
ATTACCGAGGCAGCGCCGGGCCTGTCTTCTGCTGGATGGATGAGGCGACGAACACGCCGAGGAAGCTGTGGGAGCGCCTCAAGGGGTACGAGTGTCTTGTGGTCCCGCACCATCCGCCGGGCCTGTGGTTCACGAATCCCTTGGGGGGCCTTGCGGTCATGGACTGGTCGCACGCGAACGACGAGATGGAGAGGTTGGTCGAGATCTTCTCGAACTGGGGGAACTCCGAGCGCCTGGGGGACGAGGACAACTTCACGCTGCTCACGAGCGGGGGGCACTTCGTGCAGGACGCGCTTGACATGGGGCGCAAGCTCGGGCTCATCGCTTCAAGCGACTCGCACAACGGGCACCCGGGGCTAACGGGTCTCTATGACCATGCGAACTACGATCCGGAGCTGGAGATCGAGCGGACAAAGGATCTGCCGAAGGACCCGCGGCACCGCAGGACGTCGCCGGCGAAGATGAGGGGGTGTCTTGTCGCGGTCTACGCGAAGGAGCTCACGCGGGAGGCGGTATACGATGCGCTGCGGAGCTGCCGGTGTTACGCGACGACGGGGACGAGGCCGATCGTCGAGTTTACGGTGAACGGAGCGGGGATGGGATCGTGCATCCGGGGGGCACGGCAACGGCGCATCGCCGCCCGGGTAATCGCGGGGCAGACGATCCGGAGGCTCGAGGTTTTCCGAGGGGACGAAGTGATCCGGAGCGTGGAGCCGGACAGCAAGGAGGGGGAGCTTACCCATACGGACGGCGCAGCGGCGGCGCCTGGGACCTTCTACTACCTGCGCGTGACGGAGGAGTCCGGGGACAAGGCCTGGTCGAGCCCGATCTGGATCGGATGAGGGAGAGGGAAAGAGACCTCACGCAAAGTACAGCAGCCCAAGCGAGAACGCCACGGGAAGGAGAACGCCTCATGGCAGAGCTTGACATCTTCGAACGTCGCATCGTGTCGGTGCTGACGCCCGAGCTGCGGGAGCAGGTGAAGCGGATGCGCATGCGTCTGGCTCTGTGGGAGGCGGGGTGTCTTGTGCACAACGAGGACCACGGTCCGAGGAGCGTGCCTGACTTGATGCCGGCGCTGCCCGTGGAGCGATACCGGATCTACACGGGGAGGGGGTCGATGGGCACCTACAACCACCAGGCGCAGTTAGCCCTCTTCAAGGGGCGCTACTACTGCGCGTTCTCCAACAGCCCGGGGGACGAGTACGGTCCCGCGCAGCGGACGATGGTCGCGACCTCCAGCGACGCGCGAAGCTGGGGGAACGCGCACTGTGTGGCGCCGGGAGACGCGGCGGCGGGCCTCTTTCACGAGACGGCGGGCCTCTACGCCGATGGGAAAGAGCTCGTGCTCTACGTCATGACGAAGTGGGAAAAGAAGAAGAAGGGCCCGATCAAGCCGGGGATGGTGCGCGAGTACGAACCGCGCGGGAGGCTCGACGCATACACGTCTCCCGACGGGGAGCGGTGGACACTGCGCGAAGGGATCCTAGTGAGCAAGGACGTCTGGATGTTCGAGGCGCCCCGCCTCACGCGGGGAGGTGTCCTCTTGGTGGCGGGGTCGATTGACGGGTACCCGGTGGCGTATCGGTGGAAGCCGGAGGCGCCCGCCGAGAGTCCCGAGGTGGTCGCGATGCCCAAGCCCGATTCGGAGGCGAGCCTCTTCGATGGGGAGGGGTCGTGGTATCAGATCGACTCGGGGAAGATCGTCATGTTCTGGCGGGACGGAGGGGCGTCGGAACGGCTTTACGTGACGGCGAGCGACGACGAGGGGCGCTCGTGGACGAAGCCGCTTCCGAGTGACTTCCCGGACGCGATGTCGCGGGTCTACGCGGGAAGGCTCCCGGACGGGAGGTTCTTTCTCCTCGGGAACTCCGTCGCCAAGCTTTTGGACCGGAAGCACCTGCTGCTGGCGCTGAGCGACGACGGGCTCAAGTTCAACAGGATGTACACGTTTCTTGACGATCCGACGGCGCAGCGGGCGAAGGGGCTACTCAAGTGCGACGGCTACCAGTATCCGTGCGCCTTGGTGGAGAAGGAGAGGCTGCTCGTGGGGTACTCCGTGAACAAGGAAGACATGGAGTGCGGGATCTTGGAGCTGGGGGATCTGCCGAAGTGAGGGGCAGAGAGAAGACATCACCACAGAGGCACAGAGAACGCAGAGAAGACAGAGAGGGGCGAGAAGACGTTGCCACAAAGGCTCGAAGACACGAAGAAGATTGTGGGAGAGGGGGTGGGCGGTCTGGCGGGGAGACTCTAGTGCGATAGAATGGCGCCATGGGCGACTTTCCGAGGAAGGCGAGCGGTTTTTCGTTTTCGCCGCTCATTCTGATCGTGATCGCGTTCGCCGGGGGCGTGGCGATCGGGGAAGCCGTTCCCGCACCGTGGGGCGCATGCTCGGTTTTGGCGACGACGGTTTTCCTCCTCCTTCTCGCCGTTGGGAAGACCTGGAACGCGATGGTCTTCCTCCTGGCGGCGGCTCTGTCGGCGGGGGCGCTCCATCATCGCGTCCGCTCGGAAGCAGAGGGGCGATGGAACGTCTCGTCCGAGGTCCCTGCCGCGGGGGCGATCGTGCGGGCACGGGCGGTTGTTGTGGACGAGCCCAGACGAATCGAATCCAAGAAGGAATCATGGCTCAACCGGACGACGAGCACGGCCGAGCTCACGGAGGTCCGGGCGGGCGAGGGGTGGCGACGGGCGCGGGGGCGCGCCCTCCTCACGCTTTACGACGATGAAGCATCGATCAAGCGGGGGGAGCGTCTGGAGTTCATCGGGACCGTAAGGCGCATCGGAGGGCCCCGCAACCCGGGCGCGTTCGACTATCGAAGGCATTACGCCAGGAAGGGCGTCGGGATCCAGATCGCCGTGAAGGGCGACGACCAGGTCAAGGGCTTGGGGGGGCGACCAATCCATCCGCTGCACGCCTTGGCGGGGTTCGTTCGGGGGCGGATCCGGCAGGCGGCGGGCCGGGCCGGGCTCTCGGCCGAGGACACGGGGCTTCTCCTGTGTCTCGTGGCGGGAGACCGCTCCGCCGTGAGCGACGACGTCGAGGACGTGCTCTCGCGGGCGGGGATCATGCACTTCTTCGTCGTGAGCGGGCTGCACGTCGGGCTCATCACGGGGGCGCTTTTCTTCGCGCTTCGCGCCATGGGGGTCCGGGAATGGATCGTGGCCATCGCCTCGGGGGTCCTCGCGTTCCTGTACGTGGCCGTCACGGGATTCCACGCACCCGCGGTGCGCGCGCTCGTCATGATCTTCGCGGTACTCGCGCGGATCCTCCTGGGGAGACACGGGAGCCCGTGGGACGCCTTGGCCTTAGCGGCGCTCGTGATCCTCCTCTACGCGCCGTCCGAGCTCTTCTCGGTGGGGTTTCAGCTCTCGTTCATCGCGGTTGTGTTCATCCTGCTCCTCCATCGACGCATCTTTCGGGGGATCGAGGCGCTCGCGGGGAAGCTTCCCCGGAAGGTTGAGACGCGCGAGGAGCGGCGACGGGGGCAGAACGTTCTGCGAATCGTCGCGGGGCCGCTAGCGGTCAGCGCCGCGGCATGGCTCGGGGTCTGGCCGCTCATCGCACGAACGTTCCACGTGGTTACTCCCGTCGCGATCCTTGCGAATCTTCTCTACGTCCCGCTCGTGTTTCTTGCGCTCGTGGCGGGGCTCGCATTGCTGGCGCTGAGCATCGCTGCACCGGGGCTCGCCACGGGGGCGGCATTCATCGCGGGCGCGCTCGTCTGGACGATCTTCCGCCTCTCGCAGGCGATCGCGGGCCTGAGGTTTTCGCACTTCTACGTTGCGTCCGTTCCGGCGGCGCTCGTCTGGGCGTACTTCGCCGCGGCGGCGCTCTTCCTCCTCGCCGGGCAGCTCCGTCAGACCTTGCGGCGAGCGAGCCGCGCCGTTCTTGTCGCAGTCGTGGTCGTCCTTTTCGTCGCGACTCAGATCCCCAAGAGGGAGTTCCGCTTTGAAGCGCTGGACGTGGGACACGGCCTTTCGACGGCGATCCTCACCGAGACGGGGGGCACGATCGTCTTCGACTGCGGGAGCGCGCGGGGGCCGCGAAGCGCCTGCGACGCTTTGAGCGACCTCCTATGGGAAAGAGGCCGGAGGGCAATCGACCTCCTCGTCCTTTCCCACGACGACCGGGACCACACGAACGGCGTGCCCGGGCTGCTTGAACGGTTCGCCATCAGGGAGGCGGTCCTCGGACCCGACTTCGACGAGGTCTCTCCCTTGCGGCGATACCTCGAGGGGAACGGGGTGCGCGTCAGCGTCGCGGACGGGCGGATGGAGATTCAAGGGGGAGGGATGAGCTTTCAGCTCTACGGGGGGGTCTCGCAGGGGAAGAGAAGGCTCAGCGGGAACGACGCGTCGCTCGCCATGGAGTTCCGGAGCGGGGGGCAGACCTTCCTTCTCCTTGGGGACCAGCAGGAGAAGGGCTTAGCGGAGCTCATGCGTGCGGTTTCGGGACCGGTCGACGTGCTTCTTCTCCCGCATCACGGCCTTCCGGTGTCGGGCCTCGAGGGCGCGTATGAATCCCTCGGCCCGCGCATCGCCATCGCAAGCAGGGCGCCCGGGGACGACGGCAGTCTCATCGAAGCCCTGCGAACACAGAGGAAAGAGGGGAAGATTCTCACGACCGCGGAGAGCGGGGGCCGTCGGGGTGGGGACCGTCGCCGGCGCGGTCCGCGTCCATTCCTTCGTCAGCGGCGACGATCTTCCGTGAGGACGAGGTGGTCCCGGTGGATCACCTCGTCGTACGGCTTGGAGCCGAGGGCGCCCTCGATCTCTCGGGTCTTGAGGCCCCGGATCTTGCCGACATCGCGGGAGTCGTAGTTGATGAGCCCGCGCGCGATCTGGGTTCCTTCCTCGTCCTGGACGATGACGAGGTCGCCGCGGACGAACTCGCCCTGGACGGCGAGGACGCCTGAAGCGAGGAGGCTTTTGCCGCCTTCGACGAGGGCGCGTTTCGCCCCGGCGTCGACCGTGACGCTCCCCGCGGGCACATGGGCGGAGGCGAGCCAGCGTTTGCGGCTGGAGAGCCTGCGTCCTTTCGCGGGGAGGAAGAGGGTTCCGACCTTTTCGGCGTTCCAGATGCGAAGGAGGACGTCGGGGCGACGTCCGTCGGCGATGATGCACGCCTCTCCCGCGGCGGTCGTGATGGCGGCGGCCTCGAGCTTGGTCGCCATTCCGCCGGCCCCCGAGGCGCTGCGGTCGGCGCGGACGAGAGAGCGGACGGCGTCGTCGATGCACGGGACGAGGTCCACGCACTGGGTTCGGCCGTCCACGTCGCGCTCGAGGCCTTCCGCGGTCGTGAGGATGACGAGGAGCGGGGCCTGGACGAGGTTCGCCACCAGGGCCGAGAGGAGATCGTTTTCGCCGAAGGTGATCTCCTCGGTGCTCGTCGAATCGTTTTCGTTGATGATCGGGACGGCGTCGCAGCGCAGAAGGGCGGCGAGCGCGTGACGGATGTTGAGGTATCTCGACCGGTCGGCGAAGTCGGCGCGAGAGAGGAGCACCTGGCCGGCGTGGAGGCCGTGGGGTTTCAGGGCTTCGCCATAGAGGCGCATGAGGCGGGACTGTCCGACGGCGGCGGCGGCCTGGAGGTCGGGGAGGGTGTCGGGCCGACGGGAGAGGCCCAGTTCGGCGACGCCCGAGGCGATGGCGCCGCTCGTCACGAGGATGATCGAGACGCCCTCTTGATGGAGCCGGGCGATCTGGTCGGCGAGATTACGGATGCGCTCGGGATCGATGCATCGGGCGGAGGGGGCGAGGACGTTCGTCCCGACCTTGACGACGGCGAGCCTGGCCCTGCGGGCGAGCGACTTCCTTTCGGACTCCGACATCTCCGGCTCCTCGCTATGTCGAGGTAGGGTAAGGGAGGCGTTCCACGGCGTCAAGCGGGCTTCGAGCGGCGCCCGAGGCCGGCGAGCTCATCAAAGCGGAGCAGGGCCGCCACGCCGAGGTAGAGAGCACCGCCCAGGACGGCGGGAACGAAGGCGGCGAGGGCCCTTCCCTTGAGGCCCGCCGCGGGGAGGGCGTGTCGGCAGGCGCCGGCGACGAGGATCATGACGAGGCCCATCAAGGCCGCGAGGGCCGTGGAGCGCAGGATGCGCACGAGGAGCATCTCGCGGTCGATCATCTTGAGGCGCCGCGCGGCGATGGCGAAGAGCAGCGTGAACTGAAGGCATGCGGAGATGGTGGTGGCAAAGGCCAGCCCCGCCTCGCGGATGGAGAAGACGAGGGCGAGATTGAGGGCGAGGTTGAGGACCATCGCCAGAAGGGCCACCCGAACGGGGGTGCGCATGTCCCCCGCCGTGTAGAACATGCGGACGAGAACCTGGACGCCGCAGTGGGCGGGAAGGCCGAGGGAGTAGCAGGCGAGGATCGGCGCGACAATGTCGGTCTTGAAGGCGTTGAAGCGGCCATACTGGAAGAAGAGCGAGACGGTCTGGCGGTCGAGCACGGCGAGGGCAAATGCGGCGGGGATCGCCAGGAAGAGGGTGACGTCCAAGGCGTGCGTGGCGACGCGGCGCAATTCGGCGTCCTGTCTGCGGGCGGCGAGCTGGGTCAGGCTGGGGAAGACCGCGGTGCCGAGCGAGATCCCCAACATCGCGAGGGGGAACTGGAAGAGGCGGTTGGCGAAGTAGAGGTGTCCGTCGGCCTCGTTGGAGATGAAGACGCGGGCGATGAGGCCGTCGAGGAGGACGTTCACCTGAACGATCGTGAGACCCAGGACGATGGGGGTCATGCTGCGGGCGATCCTGGAGAGGGAGGGGTCGGCGAGGGACCACTGGGGTCGAAGGGGGGCGCCGCGGCGCGCGAGCACGGGGAGGTGCATGGCAAGAGAGGCGACGCCTCCGAGGAGGGTTCCCACGGCGACGAGAAAGATCTTCTGGGAGAGTCCCTTGCCCAACCAGAGGGCGGCGACGGCGCCGGCGATCCAGAAGACGTTCGTGACGACCTGGCTGGCGGCGGGGGCGGTGAAGTGTTTGCGGGCCTCGAGGGCGGCCCCGAAGAACGCGGTCACGCACACGAGAAGGAGGTAAGGCAAGAGGACGTTCGTGAGGGGGAAGACGAGGTACCACCGCTCCCGGCCGCTCAGGAACGCGCCGGCGACGAGCGAAGCGGCGTAGAGGAGGACGAGGAGTCCTCCGAGGACGGCCAACAGGGCGGCGAAGGTCCGGCGGAAGAGCCGCCAGGCGACATCGGGCCCCTCGCGTTCGTAGAGCTCGTTAAAGGTGGGAATGAAGGCGGCCGACAGGGCCCCCTCCCCGAAGAGGCGACGAAAGAGATTGGGGATGCGGAAGGCGAAGGCGAAAGCCCCCCATTCCGGTCCGCTTCCGAAGATCGCGGCGCAGACCGAATCGCGGAGCAGCCCCAGGATTCGCGAAAGCAAGGTGAGCGCGGCGACCTGTCGGGCGCTCGAGAAGACGCCCGCCGCTTCGCGGGCTACGTCCCGCATGTGCGGGACCGGCTCGTCAACTGCGCGTGCTGGGCAGGACACGAGATCCTCTCACGAGCCTTCGGCATCGTCGCAGGGCGCAAAGCGACAACTGTTCATGTCGAGGGCGGTAAGGAGCTCGTGAACGGCATTCACGTCCAGCCCCCAGCGCGTCGCCCAGAGGATGATGTCGAGGTTCTCCCAACCGGCCTTGATGCGATCGACGACGCGATCCTGGAGGACGGGGTCCGCGGACAGATGTCTTTTGAGGACGCCGAAACTCGCGGGACCGAGTTCCTTCCAGTACAGCTCGCCCTGGAGATGCTCGACCCAGCGGCCCCGGCACCACTTCCACCAGTGGCGGCGGTTCCAGTCCTCGATGGCACGCTGTCCGAGGTCGTGCCCCATCTTCTCGCTCTCAATCCACTTATGTTTGAGAGCCTCCTCTCTGCCGCCCGCGTAGAGGCTATGCTCGGGGACGGCGCCGTTTTCGTCTTCCACGCAAGGCGTATTCTCATGCTTCTCACTCATCTGAGGCCCAAGCCCTCCTTACGCCGCATCTGCCATAGCAATTGTACAAAACGCATCTGCTGCCGGCAAGATACTCCAAAGCCCTGCGAACGGGTCGCCTCCTCTTGAGATGGGGCAATCCAGTCGTCACCAAATGTAATCGTCGAAAAAAAGGCCGACCTTTACGAATAGTCCTAACCTCTTGCATGAAGATGGGTTACGAGAGAAGCTCCCGCAGCTCTGCCGCTGCCTTGGCCGGATCGCTGCGGGAGATGACCGCCCGGCAGACCGCCACCGAGCGCACGCCCGCCTTACGGAGCTCCGTCACGTTGGCCTGATCGATCCCGCCTATCACGACGGCGGGGGGCGGAGAGGGCCGAAAGGATCTCCGTCACCCGAGCCACGCCGAGGGGGGGCCTGGCGCCCTTGATGGGGGTCTGGAACACGGGTCCGACGGCGATGTAGTCAGCACCCCGGCGCTGGGCGTCAAGAGCTTCCTCAAGGGAATGGGTGGAGAGACCGACGATCGCATGTCCCGGGAGGATCCTGCGCGCCGTCTCGATCGGGACATCGTCCTGGCCCAGATGCACCCCGTCGGCGCCGGCGGCCACGGCGAGGTCCGGGCGGTCGTTCAGGAGGAAGAGCTTATCCATACCATGGGAGAGGTCGGCGATCCGGCGTCCCACCCGGATGACTTCGGAATCGCCGGCCGACTTCATACGAAGCTGCACGGCGTCGGCCCCACCTTCGAGGACCCGCGAGGCGATCTCGACGAGTTCGCCCGGGGCTTGCTCGGGGGAAAGGAGCACATAGAGCCGCAACTCGTTGAGCTTCCGGCGGAGGTCCGCGGGCATGAGAAGGCGTTTTTCGAGGTCGTAGAGTCGATATCGGAGCTTCTCGAACGGGGCGCCGGCGTCGGGAGAGACGAGCTTGCCCATCTCCTCGAGGACGCGCAGCGCCTCGCCAGCGCGCCGGAAGTTGGCGGTCAGAACAGCTCGCAGGTCCTCACGCGATCGCTCGTCGGAGGCGGGCCTGTCTCTCCCGACATCCTGGACGCTGTCGCGGGCCTCAACGAGGCGGTCGGCGGCGATCCCCGTCGCCGCCAAGGCGAGCCTCAAGCCATGGCGCACCTCCTTGAGCTGCGCCGAGAGCCAGGCGTCGTCCCACACGAAGCGGGAGACGTCCTCGATCACCCGCAACGCTTCGCGGGCGCGGTTCGCGTTCGCATCCATGGTCCTCACGAGGGATCTATCCATCCGGAGCCTCGGAGCGGGCCGCGTATTTGAGGAAGAGGCTTTTCCTAGCGTACCGTCGGCGATCCTCGGCGGCGACAAGACCGCTCTTGATCAGCCGGGCGTTCACGAGCGTGCGGTTGGCAAGGTAAAGATATCCCATCCCGTCTCCGTCCACCAGCGGGTCGGGCTTGAAGAAGACCTTCTTTCCCGCGAGGAAGCGATCCAGCCACGCGATCGCGCGGGGGCGGAGGCGGGGCTTCTCCCGGACGCCGGCGAGGCGCACACGCGCGCCCGTCCGAAGCTCGACGCACTCGGGCGAGAGCACCGTCCGGACGCGGGTGTAGGTCTCCCGCGGCCGCTCGCGGCCGGTCACGCGGCTTCCAAAGGCGGGGAGCCGGCGGCGATGCGTCCGATCGAGGGGCGCGGGATCGCGGAAGACGTAGGGGAGCTTGGCGATGCGCGCGGCGAAGTCGGTTTCGCGCGGCTTCTGTCTGAGGAAGCGGACCCGGGAGAAGAGGCCGCCGCAGGCGCGCAGTCTCATCTCCATCACGTCCCGGTAGGCGCGATTGATCTCGTAGCCGACGGAGCTGCGTCCGAGCTTCCCAGCGGCGAGGGAGGTGGTGGCGCTGCCGAGGAAGGGGTCCAGAACCGTCTCTCCCACGAAGCTGAACATGCGGATGAGCCTTGCGGGCAATTCCTCTGGGAAGGGCGCGATGTGAGCGAGCTGTCGCTCGCCGCTCATGTTCCAGTGTCCCTGGAAGCACGTGTTCCATTCCTCCGGGGTGAGCTTCGAGGCATCCTTCGCCTCGGGGGAGGGGGGCGCGGACCTTCCAGGCTTGCGGAAGAGGAGGATGAACTCATAGTCGATCTTGACGACGCCGTTGCGGGGGTAGGGGAAGGAGCCCATGACGGTGGCGCCGCCGGTGGGGTTGCAGGTGGTGACCTTGCGCCAGATGATCGCGCCCATGTATTCGAGCCGCGCCGCCTGGCAGAACTTGATGATCTCGGTGCGGATGGGGATCACGGCGTATCGGCCGTAGTGGCAGCCGCGGGCGAACTGGTCCCCGACGTTGACGCACATCCTGCAGCCGGGGCTGAGGACGCGCACGCACTCGCTCCAGACGAGGTTGAGGTTGTTGACGTAGCCCTCGTAGGTGTCGCCGTAGCCGATCTGTCCCTTGCAGGCGTAGTCCTTGATCTGCCAATAGGGCGGGGAGGTGACGACGAGCTGCACGGAGGCGTCCTCGAGCTCCTCCATTCGTCGGGCGTCGCCCAGAATGACGCGATGGCTCGCGGGGCCGAGCGGACTTTCTGCGATGGTCGTGTTCCCGTCTGCCATGGGGTTCCCTGATCCCGTCTTCACTGAGGCCGGCTCGCGGGCGCCGGCTGGGAGGAAGGGGTTTCCGGCCCCTCCTCAGCCTGGGGGGGCATCCCCAACTCATTCAGGAGCGCGGCGTATCGCTCGGTGAGCTCTTGGAGGAGTGCCTTGATCTGTGCGATCCTCGAGGCGCGCATTTCGGCGTTGGCGATCCGGTAGCCGCGTTTCTCGACGAGCTCGCGCACCCGAGGGCTGTCGGGGGGCTCTCCGATCCACTCGACCGACGACATCTGCTCCTGGGAGTCCATCGGGCGGAAGAGGTAGGTGCCCTTCTTGTCGAAGGCCTGGGGGGTGGAGTTTTCGAGGGCGAGCTTGGCGGTATCGATCGCCCGTCCGTAGGCCTGGATCGCCTCGGGGACCTTGTCGGTTTTTCGAAGGCAGTCGCCCATGAACATGTGCGCCCTCAACCGGACGAGGTCGTTGGGCTCGCCTTCGAGGACGCGTCTGAGCTCCCGGACGGCCGCCTCGTAGTCCTCCGTTTGCATGAGGAGCGCGGAGAGGGTGAGCCTTTCGGGGCTCTCGCCCGCCTTCTCTTTCCAAGCGATGTGTTTGCGCTCGTATTCAAGCGCGTCCTTGGCATTTCCGCTTGCCGCGTAGAGAAGGGAAATGTGGCGGTAGGGATTGCCCTTCCCGGGCGGGCTGAGGACGGCCAAGCGCTCGTATGCCTCGATCGCCTTGACGCTCCACTTGGAGGCGTTGTCGGCATCTTGAAAGCTTACGGCCACACGAGCGCGCGCCTCGGCGCCGCGGGAGAGATTATTGAGCAACTCGGCGTCGGAGCACTGGGCGATGGGCTCCGCGCGGGCGACCCAGTCGGCGAGGACCTTGTCGTCGACTCGCAGGAAGCGGGTCGAGCCCTCCTCCGATTTCTCGCCGGGGACGACTGGAACGGCTTCCTTCGCGCCGCGGGGGGCGAAGAGCAGAACCATCACGATCACGAGCACGAGCACCGACGTCAGGAAGACCCATCCCAAGATGCCGATCTGCCGTTCGCCTTGTTCCACGACCCAGTTCTCCTTTCTCCGAGCGGACGCTCAGCTTGCGGAAAGCGCGTCGGCCAGGGCCTTTCTCAGGAACGCGCCGGTCACGAGTCCAGCCTTTGCGACGACCACTCCCTGGCGGTCGAGGACGAAGGCGGGGTTGGGGGCGCGGTCCCGATCGCAGCCGTAGAGGCGTCCCACCCAAGCGGGCGGCTCGTCCACGAGGGTGAGCCGATTCGGAAAGCTCGGGGCCTTCGTCCCCCGCGCGCGCCTGCGCTTTCCGCGCTCCTGGTAGTCGTACTCGTAGGAAGCGCGCGCCGCCAGGTCTCTGCGCTCTTCCCAGGTCTTGGGACGCTGGTCCTCGGGAAGGTAGTCCGGGTGCGCCTCCTCCGTGTAGACCGTGACGAACATCACGTCGTCGGTCCGGTACGCCTGCATCACCGCGGCGACGTCGTCCAAGTGGTCGACGTAGTGGGGACAGGTCATACTGGCGAACTGCAGGACGAGCACGCGCCCGCGGTTGAGCTCCGAGAGGGCGTGGGAACGTCCGCGGATATCGCGCAGGACGAAATCGATGGAGCGCATCCCGACGGAGATATCCTCGAAGTCGGCGCGTCCGGAAGGGTTCTCCCTTGGGAGGGAAACAGGGGTCCCCTGGCAGCCTCCTCCGGCGGCGATCACCGCCGACGTCAAGAGCGCGCCAGCCCACCACCCCGAGCGGCGCGGTTGCCAGCGGCAGTCCACTTTGAGCAAGACTCGCACCCCGGAACCTAAGGTGATCTTTCCTTCGCCCTCGCCTTTTGCGCGACCTTGATGAGTCCCTGCCAGCGTTTGCGAAGGCGCGGGGAGCCGTTTCCTTCGGCGAGCAGTCTCCCCCACTCCTCGATGGCCCGATCGTATTGGCCGGTGTCGAAAAGGCTGTTGGCGAGCTGATCCCGCACGAGGTCCGTCGCCTCCGGGGGCACGCCGAGATCGAGGGCCGCATCGTAGTCCCGCACCGCCT
The DNA here is from genome assembly GCA_043803205.1 of Planctomycetota bacterium. Classification (GTDB taxonomy): domain Bacteria; phylum Planctomycetota; class DG-23; order JAZDKG01; family JAZDKG01; genus JAZDKG01. The sequence goes on along the minus strand of JAZDKG010000193.1, from coordinate 933 downwards.
CGATCTTGAGGCCCAGGAACTGCCGCGCGCGGCCGCGCCACATGTACGCTTCGGCATAGGCGGGCTCGACGGTGAGGGCTCTTGTGAGGAGGTCGACGGCCCTACGGAGATGCTCCGGATTGAGTTGTCCCTCAACAACCGCCTGGTCGTAGTAGGTCACGCCGAGGTAGGTCCAGGCGCGCGGATTCCCCTCGTCGGCCTTGACGGCGGAGCCGAAGCTCGCGACGGCGTTGCGGTAATCGCGGGCGCGGCGATAGACCTCGCCCATGCCGCAGTAGACCCGCGAAGCGACCTTGGCCTCCGGCTCGAAGGTGAGCGCCTTGCGATAGCTTGCCAAGGCCCTGCCCTCCTGGCCGTCGCGGGCGAGGAAGAAATCTCCGAGGGCGAGATAATCCGCGGCCGTCTTCGGCTCCGTGACGGGAAGGGGCTCGACCCGGGGCGTGACGGGCCGCGAGACAGGGGCGGGGGCGGTCGCGCAGCCAGGGAGGACCAGAAAGAGAAGGAGGTAGAAGGCGAGCGTCCTCACCATGAGCCCCTTTGTTCAGAAGCCTTCGTCGAGGCCCACAGTAACAGGAGGCGGCATCGGCGTCAAGGAGACCCGCTCGGAGCCGTACCGGATAAGGGGGTATTCGGCAGATGCGGACTATCGCTTTCCCGCGGAGAAGCGGAAGCCGGCGGCTCTGCCGGCCTGAGTACACACGACGCGGTCGAACCGGACGCCGGTTCTTTGCGCTTGCTCCACTTGAGCTTCGGAGAGGGCGTCGCAGACATTCTCCTCGCCCGGGCGGGGTAGGAAGACGTGGTTCGAGATGGAATGCGCGTCCAGCACGAGGTAGCGCACAAGGAAGCTGCGGCCCTTCCGGCCCAAGTCCTCAAGGGGGCGCTCGATCCGGCAGGACTCCCCCGGGAGGAGGAAACAATCCGTGCGCATGA
>JAZDKG010000192.1:0-67748 GCA_043803205.1 Planctomycetota bacterium | reverse complement strand
ACGTCACGCGCGAGCAGAACCGCCGCGTCGGGCGGCTCGAGAAGGCGTACTGGATCACCGCGTGCGTCGTGACAGCAGCCATCCTTGCGCTCACCCTGGTTGAAATCCTTCTCGCTCGCCCGGAGGAGACCTTCGCCGAGGAGATAGCGAGGATCGCGGGCGCGCTTCCACCCATAGACGCCGCCTCCCCTCCGACGCGGGAGGAGATCCTAGCCAGCGGCCCCGGGAGCGAGCTCTCGGCACTCGGAAGAGAAGCGGTCGATTTTCTATTCGAGCATGTGGACGCGTCTCGCGGCGAGGAAGCCGCCAAGTGGCTGCGGGCGTTCGCTTTCTATGCACAGAAACACCTCCACACGGAGAGGATCGCACAGTATCTCCTCCGCGACGATGAAGAGGTGGGCCGGGCGGCGGCGGAGGTGCTCTCCGTCGCGCTCGAGGAAGACGACGCGAAAGAGAACGCACGCGCGATCGAAAGGCGATACGACAAGGCCCCGAGCGGGGTGAGGACCGAGATCCTGGCGGCCTTAGCCAGCCTGCGGGCACGTGAGGCTGGTGCCGTCGTGCTAGAGGGGCTCTCGGATCCGGAGGAGGGGGTGCGCTTAGCTGCCTGCGAGGCGGCGGCGCGGCTCTCCTTCGACGATGAAGGGGCAAGGATCGCCCAGCGACTATCGGAACTGGCCGTGGGCGACGCGTCCGCACGCGTACGCAAGTCAGCCGAGCGCGCCGCCGGAGAGTATTCGGGGTCTCCTACACAAGACCGATAGAGGAGCCGGAGCTCTTGGAGGCACAGTCCAGACAAAGCAGACAGTGTCCGAAGAACTCAGGCCAATGCGCACCAGCGAGGCAACGGCGGCGCCGGAACAGCACACCCTTTTGGGCTCTCGGCGTGGCCACGGCTACGTTCCTTGCTTTCCTGCCCGCGCTGTCGAACGGGTTCCTGCGGTGGGACGATCAGGCGACCTTGATCGAGAACATCCGGTACCGCGGACTTGGGTCGGCGAATCTCAAGTGGATGTTCACGACGTTTCACTACGGTCACTATCAGCCTTTGGCCTGGCTGTCGTACGCCATCGACTACAAGGTTTGGGGGCTCGATCCATTCGGCTTCCATCTGACGAATCTGCTTCTGCACGCGACGAGCGCGGGCCTGCTCTTCGTACTCGCCCTCAGACTGCTGGCGACGACAACGGATGCCCTGAAAGGAGATCGACTAGAGCACCTCTCGTATGGGGCCGCGTGTTGCGCTCTCTTGTGGGGAGTGCATCCGCTGCGCGTGGAAGCAGTTGTCTGGGCAACCGAGCGGCGCGAGGTCCTGGCAGGCGTGTTTTTCCTGCTCACGGTCCTTGCGTATGTCGCCGCAGCACGGGCCGCAAACGCACGAACACGGCGATGGTGGCTGGCAGGCTCCACAGGATTCTACGGTTTATCGCTCTTGGCGAAGGGGATTGCGATGACGGCGCCGGCCGTCTTGTTCGTGCTCGACCTCTATCCGTTGGGGAGGCTGAAGGTCCCGCCGGGGGCACAGCGCCGGAAGGCGGCGAAGCGGATTGTGCTGGAGAAGATCCCTTTTCTCGCATTGGCCGTGCCAACCGCGTGCCTGGCAGCGGTGGGGCAACTGCACGTGGGTGCGCTGGAATCCATCAAGACTCTATGGGTTCTTGACCGGCTCGCCTTGGTTGCCTGGGGCGTCCTCTTCTATCTGCGCAAGACCATCATGCCGCTTGGCCTGGTCCCCATGTACGAGATCCCCGTTTCCTTTTCTCCCTGGGACATGAAATATGTCCTGAGCGGCGCCCTGGCTTTGGGGATCACGGTGCTTCTTGCGGCGTGGCGGAGACGGCTCTCCGGCGTCCTTGCCGCATGGCTCGCGTATCTGATCCTGCTTTCTCCGGTGAGCGGGATCGTTCAGAACGGCCGACAGGCGGCGGCAGACCGTTTCACCTACCTGGCGTCGATGCCGTTGGCGCTCCTCATGGGCTGGACGATCACGAGGTGCGCCGTTCCGGCGGACGCAGTCCGGCGTGTTAGGAAGATCCTTCCCTGGGTCGCCGCCGCGGGGATCTCGACGCTCGGTTTCCTCACCTGGAGACAGGCGGGGGTCTGGAAGGACAACGTAAGTCTGTGGACCCACGCCCTAAGACACGACTCCCGATGCTCGACCGCCCATCTCAACCTCGGATACGCCCAGGCAAAGAGCGGCGACATGGCGGAGGCGATGTCCCATTTCGAGGCGGCGATCGTGATCCGGCCGGACTATGCTGAAGCGCACGACAACCTCGGCAACGCGTATCTCTCAATGGGGGATGCGGACCGGGCAATCGCCGAGCACAAGGAAGCCATCCGAATCAACCCCCGGTACGCCCGCGCCCACAACAACCTTGGAAACGCCTGGGTGCACAAAGGCGAGATTGGCCAAGCGATTTGGGCGTACCGACAGGCCATCGAGATCGATCCCGAGTACGCCAACGCATACACCAACCTGGGAGGAGCGTACCTGAGGAAAGGGGACATGGAAAACGCGCTTACGGTCCTGCTTAAGGCCGTCCGGCTTGCACCGGACGATCCGCAAGCACACCTGCAATTGGCGCTGGCTTTCTCCGCGCGGGGCCAGAGGGCGCTTGCGCGGACGCATCTCGAGAGGGCAGGGGAACTCGGGCTGCGCCTTGATCCGGCTCTCGCCGACACGCTCCGGGAGAAATGAGGCGAAGGCTCCACAGATACACACCTCTGGGCGCGTAGGGCAATCGGCTTCGATTGGGGGCGGGAGAATCCTCGGGGCAGCCGAAAGAGGCCGCCCCGAGGAATATGGAACCGTCTAGTCTTGTGCGTAGAGCTCGTCGAAGTACAGCCGATAGAGCTTGGCGATGCGGGTCAAGCTCGGCTCGGTACCCTGCCCGATCTGCTCGCTGAGGTAGGACTTGTAGAGGTTCATCCCCGCGTCGCTGTAAGTCTTCACCGAGCCGTCGGTGAAGAGGACGTTGTAGGCGGCGTCGTGGTTGCGGACGAAGCTCTCGTAGAGGAGCTCCCGCACGTTGGGGTTAAACGCTACCTGGTTAACGGGATTGCTCACCCGATTCATGATGTTCGAGCGGAAGATCCAGCCCCAGATGGCGTCGGAGGCGATGGCCTTGCCCTGGATGCGGTCGAGCTTGTGGCTGTTCCAGTTGTATCCGGAGTCGCCCGGGCGGACCATGTAGCTCCCGATGTAGTTGCAGTAGCCGCTGTTCCACGTGTACGAATCGCCGGTTCCATCGCACCTGGGCGCTGGGAGCGGGAGGACATCGGCGAACCTGTAATTGTAGACGCCCATTCTACCGCCCGTGCCGGCGCTGTAGGCGCGGCTCTGCTCCCCGAAAAACCACCGGCCCATGTCGTAGCATTTCGGGGTCGGACCTTCGCTCCCGAGGATGATCCCCAGGCCCGCCTGTCCAATTCGGTCGCCGTCGGTCCAGGCGGCCTTTCCGCCCGAGGTCCAGAAGGGCTCGTCAATGTCGGCGCGGATGGACTGGTTCATACGGATGTTGTAGTAGTCGGCCTGGTCCCTTGTGAAGGCGGGTATGGTCTGGAGGAAGAACCCCTGCTCGGTCTGTTCCGGCTCGAATCGGGAGGGGCAGTTCAGTACTGCGCCGCCCTTCTGGGTGAGATAGCCGCCCGAGAAGAGAAGCGCGAGTCCCGACGGCCAGGCGCCGCCGCCGCCCTTAGCGGTGAAACGTGGGCCGATCTCGTCCCATCGCCAGTCAAACCAGGGGACAAGGGGGGTGTGTCTGCCTTCCCAATTGGCCCTTCCCGGCGGGGGGGTGTCGCTGTAGGACCAGTCGCCCTTGGGCCAGAGGTAGAACTGGACGGAGAAGCGATCGATCTCGCTCCCTGAGGCCGCATCGACCATGTATAGGCCGGTGTCGGTGAGCATCCGCCAGCCATAGGCGGCGGGGGTCCAGCTCTTGTTGTCGTTGCAGTACATGTTGATGGCGAGGCCGATCTGTCTCAGGTTGCTCCTGCACTGGGTCTTCCGGGCTTCCTCGCGGGCGCGCCCGAGGGCGGGCAGGAGCAGTCCCACGAGCAGGGCGATGATTACCATCACCACCAGAAGCTCAATAAGGGTGAAACCTTTCCGCATACGCATTGTGTTCCTCCTTGTCTGGGAAACCGGACACGAGAATTGCGCACTCACGTCGTCAGCGCAGGGCATCACCTCCTTTCGAGGGGCTCCGAAGAAGAGAGATAGGAAGAGGACTGGGAAACGGCAATCCCGCGTACCCGGCACAGGCGGCGGGCCCGGATCTGCCGGACCGGGCGCCTTCGAAGGGCGTCGTAGACTGCCGAACCTTGAGGGTGGCGGAGAGGACGCACTCGGAACGGGGCGCATCCGGATCCTCGATCGCTCCCATGAGGAGATCGACGGCGCGGACGCCCATCTCACGGAAGGGGATCTCCATGGTCGTGAGGGGCGCGGGGAGCATGTGGGAGTGGGGGGCGTCGTTAAAGCCCATGACACTCGCGTCCTCGGGAACGCGCAGCTCCATCCGACGAAGGACCTGGATCACCCACGCCGCCACCGAATCATCAAAGCAGAGAAAAGCGGTGGGCGGCTCGGGAGCGTCGAGAAGGGCGCGCAGGCGCGTGTCGAGGGCTGCTAAGCAGCACCCGAAGCGCAGCTCCGCCAAGTCGGACTCATCCGCGGACCGTGAAGCGTCCGCCGGAACCCGCATGGAACACAAGGACGAGGGGACGAGGCCCGCCAGGCGCAGGGCGTCAAGATAACCTTCGAAGCGGCTGGGGACGGAGGAGTGAGGGTTCTCGCAGGGGGTGCCGACGTAAGCGATCGAGCGGTGTCCGAGCTCGAGGAGGAAGGAGGTCGCCTCCCGAGCGACCTTGCGGTCGTCCACGTAGACGCAGCTCACTTTCGGGGAACTCTCCCCGGCGAGGACGACGGGGATTCCGAGTTCGCCTGCCAAGGAGAAGAAGGTATCGTTCCAATGCGTGGCGAGGATGAGACCGTCGATGTGTCTCTCGGCGAGCATCTTGGGAACGGCGCCGGGGGAGGTTGGGGTGAAGACCATGAGGTTGGAGATGTTGTGCTCGCTCAGGTGGACCGCGACGCCGTCCATGACCGCGCGGGCGCATTCATCGGGAATGGAAACACCGGCGCCCCAGCAGATCCCGATCGTTTCGCGTCGGCCACTGACGAGGGCGCGCGCGGGGCCGTGGGGATAGTACCCGAGTCGCTTGGCCGCTTCGCGGACGCGTGCGACGTTGCCGGGCTTGACACGACGAGACTGCGACAAGACCCGGCTGACGGTCGCGATGGACACGCCCGCAGCTTCGGCTACGTCATAGATCCGCGACCCCAAGGTGCTACCCTCTCGCGCATGGCGAGCTTGCGGAAAACGCTTTCTATTGCTAATTTACAACCACTTTCCGGTCGTGTCAAGCTTCAGCCTTCTTTTCCCCACGTCTCTATAACTATGCCTTGAGAGCCTGAAAAGCCCAATTCGCCGGCTATCGTCATTCCACAGGGGTCAGGGGCATCTGGTCCGCCGCCAAGTAGTCTCCCCTCCACTGCAGGCGCCGCCGGCCGGTCGCCAGCATGAAAGCCCCCCAGAGAACCGCTAGAAGCAAGACCGCACCCACCGGAAGAAAGACCGCATACCAGCCCCGTACCCCCGTCGCGAGATTGGCGTACCGACTGTTCAGGATCCCCAGGAGGAGAGCGGCGGCGGACAAGGCGACGTTCACCCCCGTGATGGCGCCGGCGTGACCGTAGGACAGGCACGCCGCTCCCAGGATGAGCACAAGAAGCGGAAAGAAGACCGCAAAACCGACTTGGCCGATCATGCCGACGAGCCGCCACGGACGCGCGCCGAATGCGCCAAAGAAAATCCGGCTCCACCCCCCAACCATCGCGGGGACGGACCCGAACATCCGGACCCGCACGATCTCGGGGCCATAGCCCACGCGCAGTCGCTTGCCGGCCTTCTTAATGTTCCCCACGAGGACGATATCGTCCTGAACGTAGCCCCGGACGGCCTGATGCCCGCCGATGGCCTCATAGGTCTCGCGCTTCACCAGGAAAAACTGTCCATTCAGAAAGCCCGTCGGCGACGACCGGCGGTTCGTATCGCGCACCCGATAGCGGGAGACGAGGAACCCGGCGCACGTAGGCATAACCACGGCTTCCCAGAAGCTTCGCACATCGAAGGCGCAGAAGGGGGCCACGGCGTCGGCGGCGTGGTCGAAGGCCTCGCGCAGACAGGCGCGCAGACACTGGGGATGGTGACGGGTATCCGCATCGACGAAGAGGAGCCAGGATCCGCCGGCGATCCGAGAGGCTAAGTGCAGGGCATGCGCCTTGCCCACCCATTCTGGCGGGAGCTCGCGGTTATGGATTACTCGCAGGCGGGAGTCGCGCGCGGCGAATGAGTCGGCGATCTCGCCCGTCCGGTCGGTCGAGCGGTCGTCCACCACAACCACGTCGAAGTCGGGATAATCAATGGAGAGGACGCTCTCGAGGCACCCCGCGATATTGTCCTCTTCGTTCCGGGCGGGGATGCACACGGTCACATGAGGGAACTCCCCTGGGGCGAGCTGGTTTCGGCGCGGATCGATTCGAGGATCGTGCAGGAACGATCGGCGGCTCTCGATGAAGAAAAGGGCCCAGAGGAGGACCTCCGGGATCAGGAGCACGAGAACGGCGATCTCAACGACCAGGATCATGTGCCTGCGGACTCCTTTCCCGACCGAGCGGGGCCTCACGGCCCCCTTGCGCTTTCCTCTTGCGCCTTCTCGTCTACGACGCCCCCGTCCCCGCAGGCCCGCGAGCAGTCCCCTCGTCCACGGGCAATGCCGCGTTGAGATCCTCGAAAAGCCATCGCCTGGGGAAGGCTCCCACGTGGGTGACAGCGGCGATGGCGAAGAAGAGGACGGAGTCCTCGAACGTCCCTCCCAGGAGGAAGTAGACGAGCCCCAGAAGGGATGGGACCTCTGCGAGCGCGTTCGTCAGGATGACCACGAGAAGGTATCGCCCGAAAGGGAGCGCGGCACCCTTCGCCTCGGGCGCGGCCCGCCGAAGCGCGCGGGAGACCATGACACGCCGCAGAGCGCCGCTCACGAGAAAACACAGGACCGCGACAACCACGAAGACGGGGAAGACGGTTCGCAACGCCGCCGCCGTCGGCATCCCCTCGGCGCGAACACCGGCCTTCGAAAGGAACCAGGCAATGAGCGCACAGGCGAGGGTGCTTGCGACGAACGCCGCCGCCAGAACGCGCAGCTTGAGCCAGTCTCCCTCGCGAGAGTGCATCGGCGGGGGCTGGGCGGAAGCGTTCATGCGCGCCGGCCCTCCTCTGCGACACAAGACAAGGGGGAATCACCGTCGCGCTCGATCTTCTCGGCACGAACGATGCGACTGTCCGTCGAAGCCGCGATGCGATGTCCGGGAGGGACAACAAGGAAATCCTCCTCGTCCCACTCGGCTCTCACAAACTTTTCAAGAAGCGTCCAGTCACCCGGGAGTTTCTCGAAGGTCCAGGCATTCTCGCGGGCGTGCGCGCGGGCGGCCTCCTCGTAGCCCAGCTCCGCGACGAGGCCCATGTCGATGAAGGCGAGGTTCGCGTAGTTCTTCGTCCAGCTCCGCAGCGTCTCGGAAATATACCGCGCGTTCTCCTCGCCGTAGAGCTCCACGCACTCCTCGTAGCTCCGGTCCAGCCCCGTGCGCTCGTAGACGGAACCCTCGACGTTGGCGAAGTTCCTCTCGGACCAGCCGGTCGTGCGGTAGATCGTCCCCGGATGGGAGTCAAAGTAGACCTGGTATGTCGCGCGACTGCCCATGAAAAAGGTGATGCAGTCGTGCGCGCGCGGGAGGACGAGGGGGAGGTCGCGTCCGGTGAGGCCGACGACGCCGTTGTTGCACAGGCCGTAGCCGAGAAGCAGGGTCGAGTAGAGCTTGCGGTCGGCGGCGTCGAGACGCTCTTGGATCATCAAGCGCATGCGATCCGATGGGAGGTCATGAAGCCCCTTGGGAAGGAACTCGAGGTCGATGATGTGAGGGGCGCGCGCGACCGCGAGGCACAACTCCCGGTACACGATCTCGCACGCGATGAGGCGGAAGCGCTTCGCCCCCGTCGCGGCCGCGCCATAGGTCGAGGATAGAATGCTCGTCACCGCTTGGGCGCTCCTTCCCGGTACGCGGCGCGGGCCGCGTCGTGGACCTCGCGGAACGCCACGTGCGCCTCTCGGGCCGCGCGGGCGACGTCGTCGTGCTCGGGGGAGACCGTCACGACGCGTCCGTCAAGGGTGGCGACCTTCACACGGATTTCGCCGAAGGCGGTGGAGACGACTTGCAGGGACCTGGGGAGTTTCGTGCGGTTCTCCGTTCGGCAGCGCACCCCGAGAGTGGTGGTCTCGCGGAAAAGGACGGCTTCGATGGCATCCCGCGACTGCGGGACCGGATCGACGATCACGGAGAGCAGAAGCCCCGGGCGCCCCTTCTTCATCTGCACGGGGGTAACGTAGACATCGAGCGCACCGGCCTCAAAGAGGGCGTCGAAAAGGAACCCGAACGACTGCGGAGACATGTCGTCGAGATTCGTCTCGAGGACGAGGATGCTGTCGGCCTCCTCCCGCCTGGGCGGGATCGAGCCGAGGATAAGCCGGAAACAGTTCGGGTGGGTCGCGGGGTCGCGCTCACCCGCCCCGATCCCAATACGCTCGATACGCATGGCGGGCATGCCCTCCTGCCGGGGGGCGAAATGTCGCACGAGGGCGACGCCCGTGGGGGTGGAGCATTCTCCCTCGAGGTTACCCCCCGCGACCAAGGCGTCGCGCAAGAGCTCCGCGGTGGCGGGCGCCGGAACGGGGAGGACCCCGTGCGCACAGGACACGACGCCGCTCCCCACTGCGATCGGCGAGGAGACAAACGCGTCGCAGGCGAGCTCACGAAGCCCGGCCGTGACGCCGACGACGTCCACTAGGGCGTCCAGCGCTCCGACCTCGTGGAAATGGATTTCCTCGACAGGCCGGGCGTGGGCGGCCGCCTCCGCCGCCGCCAGGAGCTCGAACACCGCCAGTGCCTCCCCCCGGACCCACGGATCAAGAGTGGAACGCTCAAGGATCTCCCGGACATCGGCAAGACCCCGCCGGACGCGGTCTTCCTCGACATGGACGAGGACCCGGGCGGCGCGTAGCCCGCAGCGACGGACCCCTTGCGTCTCCAAGCGCACGCTCGCAATACCCAGGGAAGAGACCGCCGAGGCGATCCTGTCCAGAGGAACCCCAAGGTCCACGAGCGCGCCCAGGAACATGTCGCCCGAGACCCCCAACGTCGCGTCGCAGTAGAGGTACCTCATCGAACCCCCCCGGGGGCCGAGGACGCCGGCGCTTCGACGTTGCTCCCCGCGGGCGCAGAGGCGGGTCGGCTTGCGGGCGCCTGCGGCACCGTTGCGAGATGTCTTAGGTAGGCGACGACCTTCCCGCGAAAGGCGTCCGCAGCGCCACCCAATCCCTTAAGGTCCAACGTGTCGAAGGTGACGGCCTCAGGCGGTTCGACCTCTCGACCGGGCTCGACGCCTTCCGCCGGCGCGCGGTCGTCAAACACGAGGGGAAGGGCGAGACGCTTGAAGTCCGCCGCAAGTTCCTCCTTGAGCCTGGGAGTGGGAATCGAAAGGGCAATCCTCACGGGGTTGACCAATCCGGCAACGGCGCGTTCGCGGGCATCAAGGGTCCAGAGCCCCGAACGCGCCAGATCCCGACGGAGTTTCTCGAAGACGGCGTCCTGTCGCAGACGCGCCTGCGCGTCGAAGAGCGCGAGCTCCACCTCCCTCGCGCGCTCCTTTGAGAGGGTCTGGGGATAGAGCGCCCGAAGGAGCGTCGCCACGGCGCGCATTCGGGCCCTCACTTCCGGGTTCGGGGCACGGGCGACGCCCAGACACCGCTCGCACAGGACGAAGCGTGTGCCTAGCTCACCGCGCCGGACGCGCTCCTGAGGCATCGCAACCTCGTTCACGCCGCTCCCGGCACAGACCGGACAGACGAGACTCTCGCCGAGCCGCCCGAGAGCTTCCCGGAGATTCTCGACGAGTTGACGCTGGCGCGGGGACAACTCCGCCTTCGCTGAAGGTGCGGCGGACAAGTCCGCCGCGGGCGCGTCGCGGGTGATCCACACGGCAAGAAGCACCCCCAGAGACGCGGCAACCACCCTGAATGACATGCGCAGGACCTCCAAGAAGTAGACCGATTATGGTGCGGCGCACAAGAGCCGTCAAGGCGCCTCGGCGTCCCTTTGACATGAAGCCACGCCGGAGTAAACTCTCCTGACGCGCGGATCGCCGCGCAAAGGCCGTGGAGAAGGACGGATGTTTACCGGGATCATCCGCTGCATGGGGCGAATCATAGGTCGCAGGGAGGGGTACCCTTCTCGCGGTCGCGGGATTGACGTGGAGTGCGCCGAGCTCCAGGAAGCGCCGGGCGAGAGCATCGCCGTGAACGGCTGCTGCCTCACGGTCGCGGCGTCCAGGGGAGCGACTTTTTCCTTCGACCTCTCGGAGGAGACGGTGAGCCGCACGACGCTCGCCGGGCTCCCGGCGGGAACGGCGGTGAACCTCGAACCGGCACTGCGGGCGGGCGATGCGATCGGCGGCCACTTCGTGACGGGGCACGTGGATGGGATCGGGAAACTCGCCTCGCGCTCGGAGGCGCAGGTCCTGCGGTTCGAGGCGCCCGAGGAACTCATCCAGGGGATGGTGCTCAAGGGATCGGTCGCGCTGGACGGCGTCAGCCTCACCGTGAGCGCACTGGGGCGAAACTGGTGCGAAGTCGCCATTATCCCCGTGACGCGCGCGCGCACCAACCTGGGCTCCCTGCACGTGGGGGAAGAGGTCAACATCGAGACGGACCTTCTCGGGAAGCACGTGCTCGCGGCGCTCGGGAAGGGAGGCGCAGGGAAACTCACCATGGAGTTCCTCAAGGAGCACGGCTTCGCGTGAGCGCAGCAAGCGGGCGGGATGACGCGTTGGACGAAGCCGCGGGGGATACCTTCCAGACGCAACGACGTATCCGGGAAGCGCTCGGGCGGGCGGGGGTCCGCCCGAGGAGAGCGCTGGGACAGAACTTCCTCATCGACCGGAACCTCGCGCGGATCATCGTCGAGGCGTCGATGGTCACGCCGACAACGATCGTGCTCGAAGTGGGGACGGGGACGGGGACGCTCGCCGGGATGCTCGCGGAGCGCGCCGCAAGGATCGTGAGTGTCGAGATCGACGAAAAGCTTCACGCCATCGCGTGCGAACGACTGGCCGGACGAGCGAACGTGAGGCTGGTGCGTGCGAACGCCCTGCGGAAGAACGCCCTCGTCCCCGAGGTGGTCGGAGCTCTGCGAGAGGAGATGGAAAAGGAACCGGAGGCGACGGTCTCGCTCGTGAGCAATCTCCCCTTTCAGATCGCCTCCCCCCTTCTCATCGCAGCGGCGGAGAGCGAGCTCTCGTTCTCGCGGATCACCTGCACGGTTCAGAGAGAGGTCGCGGAGCGCATTACGGCGGTCGCGGGGTCGGCCGCCTACGGGCTCCTCACGGTGTTCCTCCAGGTGCACGGGCGGTTCCGGCTCCTGAGGGTCATCCCCCCTACCGTATTCTGGCCGCGGCCCGAGGTCGAGGGGGCGATCCTTTGCGGAGAGCTCACAAGAGAGCTGCGCGCGAGGATCAGCGATTACGCCGGGTTCAAGGCGCTCGTGCAGGACGCTTTCGCGCACCGTAGGAAGAAGCTGCTCAACTCGCTTGGCGCCAGACCACGACACGGAATCGACGTCGGGAGGGTCGCCGCAGCCATGGATCAGTTGGGAATTTCCCGCGACGCGCGCGCGCAGGAACTCCCGCCCGAGACCTTCGTGGACCTTTGGAACAAAGCCCTGTCGATCCAAGGGACACAGTGAGGGCCGTCAGGATATCGCCTCCGCCTCCTCCCGCGCGATCCGGCTCCAGCGCATGACGTTCTGCGGATTGTTGCCGATGGTGTGACAATCCTTCATGATGCACTCGACGCGGCAGTCGCGCGTCTGCCGAAAGGCCTCGCGCAGACCCGCGCGCACGCGCTCCTCGTCCATCTTCGCCGCCGCGAGATCCGACGGGTTGGGCTTCATGGAATAGATGTACTTGTCCCCGAGCTTCTCCGCCATGTCGGGGGTGTTCACCCATGCCGAGCACGAGACACGTCGCAGGCGCGGGAATCTCTTCACGACATCCCAGCGCTTGTCCAAGGGCTCGCAGCAGCCGTAGCAGTTGATCCCGAAGCGTTCCATGAGGGGAAGTTGATACCAGAAGACGAACTCCTCGAAGAGCGCCGGCGACACGCCGACGGTCTCCTGGCTCTCGCAGAAGCCCCACATGTCCATCGGGCGCACGCGCTCGCCGTCGAAATCCTTCTGCGGAAGCTCATTGGTGTAACCGAACCCGCCTGAGCCGACGTAGGTGCCGTCGTTGTTCAGACTGAGAAGGTTCTCCCTCTCCAGAAAGTCGAGCATCTCGAGCGTGCCATCGCGCAGGATGGACATGAGGCGATGCAGGTTCTCCGGCTCGTCGTACATGTCGAGCATAAACTGTTCGAGCCCCCGCAGCTTGATGACGTCCCAGGTCATCCCGAGGCTCCACCACCAACCGCCCCGGTGGCGCACCTCGAGCAGCCCGCCGAAGACCTCGCCCGCCTCGTCCAGCTTTCGTTCCGTGGCCTCGTGGTCGACGGTGATCCGGGGCGCATGGAGCTTGTCCATGTCGCCATAGGAGGGCAAAGAGGGCACGATGCGATAGGCGCCCTTCTCGACGGAACTCTCGTCGCGAACCTCCTTGATGCCCCAGTCGCTGCGCTCGCCCTCCCATCCGACGTCCCAGTAGGGCTCGATGACGCGGTCGTCGCCCATCGACTCGCCCCAGAAGATCTCCTGGCGCAGTCGGAACTCCCAGTTGCGGGCGCGCTCTCCCTGACATTCGAGAACGCTTTTCGGAATGATCTCCTGCCACCCCCCCTCGGGGTCGCAGAAGATAAGGGGCCGGCTGGGCGCAAGCGCATTGTGGCGGTGCCAGAGGTCGCGCTTCTCGGCTTGGACGGGCAGCGCGGCGAACTCGGCGACCTTGCCCGCTAGACGCCTGAGAATCCCCCGATCCTTCCGGGCGATCTTGAGCTTCTCATTTCCCACGGGGATCGCTCCTCACGGCCACTTCTTTCCCGGCGACGGCGGACTCCTGGATCGCCTTGAGCATCCGGATGACGTCCAAGAGCTCGCGTCCCGAAGCGATCATCCTGCAAGCGGGCTCGCGCAGGCAGGAGACGAAGTGCTCATACGCCGTCGGCATGCACAGTCCGCCCTCGACCACATCGAGCGCCGCCGTCTCGATCACCTCCGAGCCCCGGTAGAGGACGGGAGGAAAGACGCCCGCCCCCGCTTCGGAACCAAAGATGCGCACCGAGTGGTCGGGCGCGTTGTGGCTGTCCCACGAGACGACGAGCTGAATGACGGCGCCGTTCTCAAACCGAAGCAGGGCGCTCGTGAGCTCGTCCACCTCCGCCGGGAGGTTGCGCTGCGCTAAGCGCTCGCGGGCGACCTCAAGGAAGGACGCCGCCGAGGCCGAAACCGGTCGGGGCGAGCCCATCAGGTACCAGGCGAGATCGAGAAGGTGCACGCCGATGTCAAAGAGGGCACCCCCGCCGGCGGCGTCCTTTCGGATGAACCATTCCCCGCGCCCCATGACGCCGTCGGGACCCATGTTGAGGACGGGCCATCCCTTTCGACGGATCCAGGTGGCGATGCCAAGGTAGATGCGTCCGAGGTCGCCCTGCTCCGCGTAGCGCCGGATGATCTGCGTCCCCTTGTTGAAGCGCTGGCTCTGGTTGATCATGAGAAGCTTCCCGGCGCGCTCGGCGGCCGACACCATCCGAAGGGCGTCTTCGACGGTCGTCGCCATGGGCTTCTCACAGAGGACGTGTTTGCCGGCCTCCAGCGCCGCAATGGCAATCGACGCGTGAAGGCGATTCGGGACCGCGATGCTGATGGCGTCGAAGGAGGGCTCCCGCACGAAGTCGCGATAGTCTCCCCGGACGATCTTTGCGCCGAACTTGTCGGCAAAGAGCTGTGCCTCTTTTAGGTTGAGGTCGCAGACCCCGGCGACGCTCACCCCCTTGATCTTCGCGAACTCCTCCATGTGGATCCTGCCCATCCCCGTGCCCACGACGCCCACCTTGAGTTCTGTCATGGAAGCAGTCCTTTCAAGAGACGATCTCCCGAGGTCCTCCTCGAGTGCGAAGATGGTATTGAAGCGAAGCGGGCAGACGGGTCAAGAACATATGAGGAAGAGGTTCCTGGCGCGTCTTCCCACCGCGCTTGACAAGCCATATTTGCGAGGATAGACTTTGGCATAAAGGCGGTGGGACTCTTTTCCATAAGATGCAAGGAGGATCGCAATGGGCCCCAAGAAAGGGTTCACCCTGATCGAGCTTCTCGTGGTGATGGTGATCATCGCCCTCCTGGTGGGACTGCTCCTTCCGGCGCTCGGGCGAGCGCGGGAGGAAGCGCGCAAAACCCAGTGCAGAAGCAACTTGCGGCAGATCGGCCTCGCCTTGCAGATGTACACGACGGACAACAAGGGCTATACGCCGGCGGTATACGGATTGTCCTGGGACGCGACAAACTTGATTCGGCACGTGACGACGCTCGACAACCGCAGAGGAATGAACAGCGAATCCACCCAATGGTACCTGACCCCCCGCTTTGGGGATGATGGCTGGCCTTTCACGGGGGATTGGCACGACGACCCGGAACTCTTTACCGACGCGGGGGCTACCCTCGTGTTTCCAAACACCTCCTCGAAGAATCCGGGGGCGGGAATCCCGAGCGGACTGGGACTGCTATTCTCGGGCGGTTATCTGACCCAGAAAGGGGCTGCCGTGCTCGACTGTCCGAGCAGGAAGCTCGTGGATGTCGAGCCCCACTATCCTCCGCAGCGCTCCGGATATGCGGACAGCCAGACAGTCTGGAACGATCAGGCGAGGTATCTTCCAGACGCTGTCTTCTTCACCACCGGAGGGAAGGTCTACTGGCGCGCCACCGGCAGCGCGTACATGAGCGCGACGGTGAATGACTCGGGGACCGATGTGATCGACTGGAACTCCTGGGAGAACAGCTCTGGGGGATCGACCTATAACAGCGGCAACTGCGCCGAGTCAAAGAGCGGCAACGCTTGCTGGGTCATCGGCGCCTATATGACGCGTCCGCAGACGGGAACCGGGTCGAGCTGGCAGTCCTATCCCCTCGACACGATCCAAGGCCGCGCCGTGGCTTCCGACGCCATGTGGGGGTTTTACCACCGGTACGGAGACGGCGGGACCGACGGAACCGGCGCCACTCGCCCCTCCACCTTCGTGTACTATGACCACCACATCGCGGACCACCTGACGGAGAAGTATTACACCGCGAACCACGATCGCGCTTTCAACGCCCTCTTCACGGACGGGTCGGTGAAGACTTTCAGTGATTCGTCAGCCGCGCTTCTCAAGGCGGAAGCGAAGATCAAGATGGCCAACATCGGGAGGCCCCCCACAGCGGCGGAAAAGGCCTTGTGGTGGGAGCTCTACTTCGATCCGCTCTACGCGCAGGACTGACCTTAGGATGAGCGGGGCGGGCCACTCAATCGAGAGCGGGGTTCGTCAACGTTTTCTTGAGAGGAGAAACGACGGATGAGACACGCAACCGTCTTCCTGGCATCGGTCATGCTGTTGGGTTTCGGGGCGGCCTGGGGAGCGGAGAACCTTCTTGCCAACCCATCATTCGAGGAAGGGGAGATCGGTGCGCGGCCACCCCGATGGGGCCAGGCCGCTTACGCCGGGAAGGAGTCTAACCTCCCGGCGCCTTTCGCCGCTGCGCCGGGCGGACACGCGGGGGACAAGTGCGCCGTCGTGGAGGTCCCGGAGAACATGCAATGGAGCCTTATCGATCAGCACCTCAACGTCCCGACGGACCTCTCAAAGGGCTTGTTGCTCTCCGCGTGGCTTCGGTCGGAGGATCCCGAGGGAAAAGTGGATCTGGTCATCTTCGTGGCCGCCCCGAAGAGAAAGGCGTATGATCTCGCTCAGGTGCGTTTGGGTTTCACGGACATCGGGAAGGAATGGAAGCACTGCCAAGCGGCGCTGTCCCTGGAGGAAGCGGTGGGGGTCCAGCAAGACGACGAGCTTCTCTCGCGAGCGATCATCCAGGTATACGCCCCTCATAGGAAGGTTTACGTCGACGACGTCTCCTTCACCGTTGTAGACGCTGGCACGGTCAACGCGAGCTCCCTTTCGGCCGTTCCTGAGCGTTACCGTGAAGGCGTGGTGGACTCCGTAACAGAAGCGGTGCCGATTATCCTAGCGGACGGCAAGGTCGCGTTGTTCTATACGAAGGGCGGAAACGTCATCTTCCGCGCGTCGAAAGACGATGGGAAGTCATGGGGGTCGCGAACGCCGTGCCTCCTGGCGTCCGGGCAAGCCCTCAAGACGGGGGACTGTCACCCGGTGAGGCTCAAGTCGGGGAAACTCGGGCTCGTCCTGCACGACAAATACATGCTGAAGTTTTCCGTGAGCGAGGACGAGGGGGCGAGCTGGAGCGAGCCGGTGGCCGTGAACCCCAGCGGACCCGGCGGCAAGCCCTTGAACGGCGCGCCGTTCGTGACGAGCGCCGGTCGCATCATCGTTCCGGTGTGGAACATCCCGCCGGAGCTGCGCCCGCTGTGGTCGAAGCCGGGTTTCGCGGCGACGATATGCTGGCTCAGCGACGACGAGGGCAAGACCTGGCGGCGCAGCCAGACGATCCTGAGCGAAAAGGGGGAGGTCAAGGCCGCATTCGAGGAGGCGGTGGGGGTGGAGCTCCCCGACGGGAAGCTGATGCTTTTTGCACGCACTCCGATGGCGCGGATCTTCAAGTGCTATTCGAGCGACGGCGGGGAGACGTGGACAAAGCCGGAGCCTACGCCTCTGGTGTCGAGCTATGCGCCCTGCGCTCTCGGGCGAATGCCGAACGGTGACCTCTTGGCCGTGTGGAACCAGTCGAGCATCGAGGAGGTCAAGCAGACCTTCCGGCGGCACCGGCTAACCTGTGCCGTCTCATCCGACGATGGGGAGACCTGGTTCCACCATCGGAACCTCGAGTCGCTTGATGACGTGACGAAGATCGACGAGGACGTGAACTGGAACATCTTCGATTTCGAGCATGAACCCCCCTACAAGCAGCCCACGGATGCGGCGAAGTATCCCCACGCACCGGCGCCTCTGCGGTGCGCGTATCCGGCGGCGGCGTTCACGAAGAACGCGGCGGTGATCGTCTACGATTACGGGAGCGCCGTGGGGATCTTCCCCGGGCAGTACCTCAAGGTCCGCTCCCTTCCCTACGAGTGGTTCTACGAGAATCCGTAGACGAAATTGGGCGCGAAGGAAGCGCATCCCGTTAGGGCGAGCCCTCCCGGGCTCACCCGTACACAAAGGGGCCTCCCTAGAGCGGGAGGCCTTCTTGTGTTTCCACAGCACAGAGATCGATCAGTTGCCGCGGCTTCTCGTGCGCGAGACGAGCGCCCAGGAAGACAAGCCGATGACGGCAAGCCACAGGGCGGCGGGCGCGGGGACGGCGGCGCCTTCGCCCCCCATGAGCTCGAACACCGTCACGCCGTATTGCTGCATGCCGGCGTAGGATCCGCCCCACGTCATGACGTGGTCGTCGGACTCGCTCCAAGTGTCGTAGAGATGGATAAGCTCGCCTTCGAGGGTGTAATCATATCCGAGCATGGTATGGCCTTGGACCTGGATGAGAACCACGCGGCCGGCGTCTATCTCCGCAACGTACTGGTCCCACGTGAAGCCGTAGGTCAGCCCCACCGTATCCACGCACTGGCTGTAGGCATCGACGATGTCGTAGCCTGCGTATTGGATATACTCGCGGATGCCGTACATGCCGTCGCTGTTGTAGTGGGCCGGGCCGAGGGTTTGAAGGTCGGACCAGTGCATGGGTGCGCCATTGTTCCAGAACCAGAACGTCGTCCCGCCATTGGGATTGCCATAGGCGTCCTGGCTTGTGCCCATGAAGTCGGCTAGGCAGTCGAAGTTGTGCCAGGGAGAAGCGACGTCGTCCCCAGTGGCCATGTACCCGCCGCCGTAGAAGTCCGCGATGTGACCGGAGCTTGCGATCGCGCTGTTGGCGATGTAGGAGCCGCCGCCGAACGTGCTGTACTCCGCCAAGCCGCCGGGCACGAGGTTGTCATAACGCAAGCCCTCGTATCCATTGATGTCGTAGTACCCTATCGCCATCCCGGCGGAGGTGGCGGAGCACCCATACCACCAGCCATAGTCGGGGACATCGGCGGAATTGGCGCCCGAGCTATAGCTCACCAGGACGGAAGCCTGCACGAGGCCGCACACGCAGAAAACGAACACAAGCGCGCCGAAAAAAAGCCATTTCCTTGTCATTCCAGCGTCCCCTCTCTGAGACACTCGTGCGCCTGCGGACAACCCCAATTTAGCACGCTCCCCCGGCGAATCAAATGCATGTTTAAGATTCTTTTTGCAGCGACCGGCGAAATGCCTCAGAAGAGCGGGGCGCCGGCGAGCCGCTCACGAACCCGGGCAACAATGTCCTTCGCGTCGGAGCGCAGCTTCTCCGCCTCCGCTGAAAGGGAATCGGTGGGGCCGCTGAAG
Source organism: Planctomycetota bacterium (assembly GCA_043803205.1). Classification (GTDB taxonomy): domain Bacteria; phylum Planctomycetota; class DG-23; order JAZDKG01; family JAZDKG01; genus JAZDKG01. The sequence continues at coordinate 49,055 of JAZDKG010000192.1, read as the reverse complement.
AGCTTCTCCCAGGCCGCCGCCCAGCGGGCATGGATCGCCCAGTAGGGCTCGATCAGGTCGGCGGTCTTGTCCCCGATCTTGGGATTGTCCTCGTACATCGCGGGTTCAACTGTCCCCATGAGTTCTGCGACCTCTGCAAGAGCCTTCTCGACCGGGAAAAGGGAGGGAATCGCCGCGAGGGTCTCGGTGAGGGTCTTTCCCGCGCTCTCAGCAACTTCGAGGGAGGCGGGAAAACCGCCGGCGCGGGCGAGTTCGAGGGCCTCCGCCCGCAGGCGGTCGACTTCCACGAGATCTGCACCGTGGCGGCGGGCAAGGTGGAGATCCACGGCCTGCGATCGGAGCGCCTCCTCAACGTTCTTCTTCCTGATCGCCGCGCAGTCCCTTTCAAAGAGATCGGGCTTCCCCACGAGATAGACCCGTCCGTCACCAGGATCGAGGGGACCGACCTCGAAAAATCCCTCTTCCACTGGGACCTGCGAAAGGGCGAAGAGGTCGTAGACGCCCCGCCCCAGCGCGGGCCAACCCCTCGGGAGAGACAGGCGCGCCCCCTCGGGCGCCGTCACGCTCGTGTTGACCGCCACGATGTATCGGGCCGAGCGCGCCGGATCGACGAGCACGCCGGCGATCACGCGCTCGTTGTCGGAGGGGACCTCGGCGTGGAGCTCGACGGTCGAGTCGAGAAGACACTGGCTGACCCCGACGAGGCGGGAGATCAGGCGGCGGACCTCCGCATGGAGCTCGTTAGGGTTCCCCCACTGGTCGGCGAGCATCCGGTAACGGTCGTAGTTATAGCAGTAGAAGATGAGCCCGCGCGCTCCGCCGGCTAGAGCCGCGAAGGTCATGAGGCGCAGCTCCTCCGGAGACGGGACGCGATACCCCGGACGGCTGCGCCAGGGAGCCGAGCCGAAAGACTGCAGGACAACCCACTGCCGCTTGTTGTCGTTGTCGATGGCGATCTGCCGGCACCACTGGTAGAGGCCGACGGGACCCTCGCCTTCCGCGCCGGCGAGTGGATAATGATCCGTGAGAAGCAAGGTCAGGTAGGGGCTGAACACCTTGACGGCGAAGGCGTCCCAAAAGTTCACGACCGGGACGCGATCGCCCTCCAGCTCCTCCAGCGTGCGCTTGAGGCCCGCGAGGGTCCAGATCAGGCTCATTCCCGGCTCATCGGCGATCTGGTAGCCCAGGACCGCCGGACTCCTCCCGGCAAGATTCACGTACTGTCGTGCCCAGTCGCGCGCCGCCTCTCGACTCTCGTCGAACTGCGCGTATCCGCCGAGAGTGTGAAACATGAGCTTCATGCCAAAGGCTTCGGCCGCCGCCACGTGAGCCTCATCCGCCTTGGCGGCGGTCACAAAGTTGAGGCCGGCGCGGGCGAGCATGGCCATCCCAAGCCACGGTCCCATCTTGTGCATCGACGAGCCGCTCGCAGAGTCCGACCAAACACCGAACGGGAAGAAGTCTTTCAAGACCTCCGGCTCGGCGGGCGTATAGTCCTCCATGAGGGCAATCCAGTCATCCTCGCGTGTGGCTTCCTGCGCATTGAGGCCGCGCAGGCGTACCCAGTCGATCTGTGCCTCGCAGGGCTGGTCGGACACGAGCCAGATGGTGAGCGCCGCCAGTCTCCTCGGCGTCCATTTCGTAGGGAGGGAGCTGTCGGCGGCGAGACGGTAGGCGCTCACGGCGAGATCTCCGCCGACGGACTCGGGGAGATAGAAATAGGGCTGGCGGGTGGAGCCGTCCGCGAACTCGTAGACCGGGAGGACTACGAGATGCCCGCGGGCGACGCGGTAGCGGATCTCGAGGACCGGAAAGCTCACGAGGGACACGCGGCCGGGATTGCGCCATTCCAATGCGACGTAGTCGCCCGCGCCCTGAGCCGATTCCTTGTCAAATCGCGCCCCGAGCGTAAGGACGCCTTCGGAGATCCGCCAGGATATGCGCGAGTTGTCATTGGCGCCCGTGGAACGGATGACGTAGGTGGGGCCGACGGCGTCGCCGAGGGTCCCGTCGTCGAAGTCCGTGCGCCAGCCCTCGATCGGAGCCTTCTCGGCGAAGGAGGACGAGCCCGTCCACAAGGCGATGAGAAACACCATCCCAGCGAAAACATGCGCAGCTTCCCCACGCAAGCGCGCGCCTGCCGACCGGCCACCAAGGTCCATGACGCCTCCTCCAACTCGCACGGAAAGGCCTCCGAAGCGAGACGGAGGGTAAAACGTCGCGGCCGCCTTGTCCAGCACCTGCCCGCCGGGTGAAGGCCAGAAGACCCACTCAACCTTGGTCGCCTATGGCAACCTTGACGCGGACGGGACGGGCGTATAGAGTCCGTCATATCCCGGTGGCGGCGAACTCGAAGTGAGGACAGGCGGTGCCCGAGAAGGAAGACAACGTCCGGAAGCGAACGCGCAAGAACGAGACGTGCTCGTTCTGCCAGAAGACTTGGCGTGAGGCGGGCCCACTCCTGGCTGGTCCACCGGGGGTGTTTATCTGCAAGGACTGCGTCGAGGTCTGCCACCGGTTCATCGTCGAGGAGACGACGCGCGAGCGCAAGGAGAGCTTCCGACTGCCGCGGATCCCCTCCCCCACCGAGATCAAGAAACAGCTCGACGCGTATGTCATCGGGCAGGAGAAGGCGAAGCGCATTCTTGCGGTGGCAGTGCACAACCATTACAAGCGCCTGACGGCGAACGTCGCCACGGACGACGTGGAGCTCGAGAAGAGCAATGTCCTGCTCCTGGGACCAACGGGGGCGGGAAAGACGCTCCTAGCGCGGACGCTGGCGAAGATCCTGCACGTCCCCTTTGCGATCGGGGACGCGACCACGCTCACACAGGCGGGATACGTGGGCGAGGACGTGGAAAACCTGCTCCTGCGGCTCATCCAGGCCGCGGACTGGAACGTCACCGAGGCCCAGCGCGGGATCATCTACATCGACGAGATCGACAAGATCGGCAAGACCACGGAGAACATCTCCATCACGCGGGACGTGTCCGGCGAAGGGGTGCAGCAGGCGCTCCTCAAAATGCTGGAGGGCACGATCTCCAACGTGCCGCCCCAGGGCGGACGGAAACATCCGGAGCAGCAGTACATCCAGCTCAACACGACGGAGATCCTGTTCATCTGCGGCGGGACGTTCAACGGGATCGACAAGATCATCGCGCGGCGCGTCGGCCGGGGCGTGATCGGGTTCAAGGGGACGCCCGGGGAGAGCGACCTTTCGGCGGACCGGTCGGACTCGCTCCTGGCGCAGGTGACTCCCGACGACCTTATCCGGTTCGGGATGATCCCGGAGCTCGTCGGGAGACTGCCGGTGGTGACGGCGCTGCATCACCTGGACGAGCAGAACCTCATGAAGGTGATGTTGGAGCCGAAGAACGCCCTGCTGCGGCAGTACCAGAAGTTCTTCCAGATGGAGGGCTGCACCCTCGAGTACACCCCCGAGGCCCTGCGCGAGATCGCAAGCCTGGCCCTCGCGCGCGACGTAGGCGCGCGCGGACTGCGGGCGGTTATCGAGGAGATCATGCTCGATATCCTGTATGATCTGCCCGGGCGGGGTCAGGGGGGTTCCTATCTCCTGACGGACAAGGTGGTACACAAGGAAGTCAGCCTCTTCGATTCGCGCTCGTCCCAACAGCGCGAGATCGCCTGAGGGAGGCACCGAGCCCCTCGGGCGACTCGGCCGCAAGCGCACCTGAGACCGGCTCGCCGTCTTGCGACGCCCCAAGGAATGCGGGTACAATGCCGCTTCGCACGACACCGGAGCATGCGCTCCACGAAAGGAAAGGTCAAGGGAAGCGATGAAGAAGGGATACCTCCTCACGCCGGGACCGACGGCGGTCCCTCCGGAAGTGCTCCTGGAGATGGCGCAGCCGATCTTCCATCACAGGACGCCCAGGTACATGGAGCTCGCCCAGCGGGTGAACGAGCAACTCCAGTACGTCTTCCAGACGAAGTGCCCGGTGCTGACGCTAGCCGCGAGCGGCACGGGCGCCATGGAGGCGAGCGTCGTGAATACGCTCGCACCCGGAGACAAGGCGCTCGTGGTCAAGGGGGGAAAGTTCGGGGAGCGCTGGGGACAGATCTGCCGCGCGTTCGGGATCGAGACGAAGGAGATAGACGTCGAGTGGGGACGGGCGGTGGAGCCCGGGACGATCGGACGGGAGCTTGCGCGCGATCCGGGGATCCGGGCCGTGTTCGTGACGCACTGCGAGACCTCGACGGCGACGGCGACCGACATCGAGGCCGTCGGCGCGGCGGTGGCGAAGACGGACGCGATCGTCGTGGTCGACGCGATCAGCGCGCTGGGCGCGATGAAGTGCCTCACGGACGTATGGAAGCTCGACATCGTGGTGACCGGCAGCCAGAAGGCGCTCATGATGCCGCCGGGACTGGCGTTCCTGTCGGTGAGCGACAAGGCGCAGGACCGCATCCGCGCGACCGAGCGGCCCGCGTATTACTTCAACCTGGCCAAGGCGCTTGCGGGATACGCCCAAGGCGACAGCCCCTACACGCCTGCGGTGACCCTCGTGGTCGGGCTCGCCAAGGCGCTGTCGATGATCGCGGAGCGCGGGATCGAGCGCGTCTGGGAGGAGAGCGCCCTCCAAGCGACGGCCTGCCGGGCAGCTGCCAAGAGGCTGGGGCTCGAGGTTTTCTCCAAGGCCCCGGCGGATTCGGTCACGGCGATTACCCTGCCGGAGGGCCTCGACGGAAACAAGCTCGTGAAGCGCATGCGGGACCACTACGGGGTGGACGTGGCGGGAGGACAGGATCAACTCAAGGGGAAGATCGTGCGGATCGCGCACATGGGATACGTCGGCACGTTCGACCTCGTGGTGGCGATCGCGGCCCTCGAGATGGCCCTTGTGGACGCGGGGGTGCCCGTCGCGCTCGGCCAAGGCGTCGGAGCCGTCCAGGAAACTCTTAGGGGGCGATAGAGAAATGTTTCGTGTGCTCGTTTGCGACAAGCTCGCGCCGGAGGGGGTCGACATCCTGTCCAAGACCGAAAGGCTGCGCGTGGACGTCAAGACGGGCCTCAGCCGCGAGGAACTCTCCGGGATCATCGGCGAATACGACGGGATCATCGTGCGCAGCGCCACGAAGCTCGACGCGGAGCTCATCGGCAAAGCGACAAGGCTGCGGGCCATCAGCCGGGCGGGCGTCGGCGTGGACAACATCGACGTCGAGGCCGCGTCGCGCCGGGGAGTCATCGTGATGAACACGCCCGGCGGGAACACGACGAGCACGGCCGAGCACACGCTGGCTCTCATGATGGCGCTGTCGCGCAATGTCCATCCGGCGGCGACGGCGCTCAAGGCGGGGAAGTGGGACCCCAAGAGCTTCGTCGGGACGCAGTTGGCGGGGAAGACGATCGGGGTGATCGGCCTGGGACGCGTCGGGGAACAGGTGGCGCGCTCCGCGCGCGCGCTGGGGATGAACGTGATCGGGTACGACCCCTACATGGCGGAGACGAAGGCGCCGGCCCTTGGGATCGAAAGCGTCCAGAGCCCCGAGGACATGTACGGCCGGTGCGACTACCTCACGGTCCATACCCCGCTCACGGACGAGACCAGAAACCTCATCGGCCGCGAGGCGATCTCGCGGATGAAGGACGGCGTGCGGATCCTCAACTGCGCCCGGGGCGGGATCGTGGACGAGGCCGCGCTTCTCGAAGGCCTCAAGAGCGGCAAGGTGGCGGGCGCCGCGCTCGACGTCTTCGAGACGGAGCCGCCTGCGAACCGGGAGCTGGTCGAGCACCCCAAGGCGCTCTGCACGCCGCACCTCGGCGCCTCGACGCGGGAGGCGCAGGTCCTCGTAGCCGTGGAGGCCGCCCAGGAGATGATCGACGCGCTCCTGGGACGCGAGATCCGTTTCGCGGTCAACGCGCCCATGATGGACTGGTCCAAGATGCCCTACGCGGAGCCGCTGGCGAACCTCGCTTACCGGATCGGTGAGCTCCTCTCGCAGTTGGCGATGGAACGGGTGCGCAAGATCGAGACGACCTTCCAGGGCGACGTCCCCCGCGACGCGGAGGAGGTGGTCGGAGGGTACCTGCTCGTGGCGGTGCTCCGGAAGCTTTTCGGCGACCCGGTGAACCTCGTGAACGCGCGCCTCTTGGCGCGCGAATCGCGGATCGACGTGCAGGCGATCCACAGCTCGGTCCCGACCGACTTCCCCGCGCTCATCTCGGCCAGGCTGTCGGGGGACGGATGGGAGCGCACGGCAGGCGGCACGCTCTTCCACCAGCATGAATCCCGGATCGTGGCAATCGACTCCTTCGCGGTGGAGGCGATCCCGCAGGGGGACCTCCTCGTTATCCGGGACAAGGATCGACCAGGGCTCGTAGGGGAAACGGGGACGATCCTGGGACGGCACGGGATCAACATCGCGCGGATGACATTCGGACGCAAGGCCGTGGGCGGAGACGCGATCCTTGTGCTCAACCTCGACAGCGTTCCGCGGGCGAACCTCGAAAGCGCCGCCGCGGCCCTGGGAAAGGCGCACGACGTGCGCCTCGTGCGGCTGGCGGGGGAGCCGAGCGCGTGGCTGCAGTCGAACGACAAGGAGAGGGAGACATGAGGCCGCTGATCCGGATCATCGACGTCACGAATCGGGACGGAGTCCAGACGAGCAGGTTGGGCTTGGCGAAGCTCGAGAAGACCATCATGAACACGCTCTTGGACGAGTTCGGCGTGTTCCAGTCCGAGTTCGGGTTTCCGTTCACGAACCACGAGATCAACTATCTCAACGCCAACCTGGCCCTTGCGGAGCAGGGGGCGTTTCGAAACATGCGGCTGGCCGGCTGGTGCACGGTACGGATGAAGGAGATCGAGAAGGCGCTCGCGAGCGTCCCGAAGCTCAAGCACATGAACGTGTCGGTCTCGACGTCGGAACAAATGATCCGGGGAAAGTTCGAGGGGCGCATGACCCACGGCGACGTTATCAAGACGACGCTGGCGGCGATGAAACGGCTCCAGGAGGCGGGATACGAGACCGTCGGGGTGAACGCAGAGGACGCCTCCCGAACGCAGATGCAATTCCTGAAGGAGTTCTCGCTTGCCGCGAAAGAGTCCGGAGCGGTTCGGCTGCGGTACTGCGACACCCTGGGGTACGACGACACGTCGAGCATCTACGACCGACTGCTCGAACTCGCCAGCGACGTGAAGATCCCCTTCGAGGTGCATTGCCACAACGATCTTGGCATGGCGGTCGCGTGCTCGTGTGCGGCGGCGATCGCGACGACCGACGCCGGTCAGGACGCCTACATCAACACCTGCGCCAACGGGATGGGGGAGCGCGCAGGGAACGCGGACCTCGTCTCGGTAGTGCTGGCACTTAAGCAAAGCGCGAGCTGGGGAGAACGCAACCTGCTTGATCCGCGCATCGACCTCTCGGTCGCGTGGCGGCTGGCCAAGTACGCGTCGTACGCCTTTAACGTCCCGATCCCGATCAACCAGCCGGGGGTGGGGGCGAACGCGTTTGCACACGAGTCGGGAATCCATGCCGACGGGGCCCTCAAAGACCGGCGCAACTACGAGCTCTACGGGTTCGAGGAACTCGGGCGGGGGGGAGCCCGAGATCGTGGAGACGGGCCGACGCATCACGGCGGGGGAGTACTCCGGCATCAAGGGATTCCGGAACGTCTACGAGAAGCTGGAGGTGGAGTTCAAGGACGAAGAGGAGGCGACCCGGATTCTGGAGCTCGTCCGCTATGCGAACGTCCACACACAGAAGCCGCTCACGGACTACGAGCTCAAGTTCATCGCCGCCCATCCCGACGAGGCGAGACTGATTATGACCGTCCAGCCGCCCACATAGGAGGACCCCCTTGACCGCCATCCGCAAGGCGAAGCTCACCGACGTGCCCCAGATGCACCGTCTCATCAACGAATTCGCCAACCGCAAACTCATGCTCCCGCGCTCTCTCGGGGAGCTCTATGAGAACATGCGGGACTTCGTCGTGGCGGAGGACGGGGAGAAGCTCATCGGGTGCGGGGCGCTGCACATCGTGTGGGACGACCTCGGGGAGGTCAAGTGCCTAGCGATCGCGCCCGAGTTCCAGAAGCAGGGGATTGGAACGGCGATCGTGCGGGCGCTTCTCGACGAGGCGACGAAGGTGGGACTGAAAAGAGTATTCAGCCTCACGTACCAGCCGCAGTTCTTCGTGCATCGGGGCTTCCAGCGGATCGCTAAGGAAAGCCTCCCGCACAAGATCTGGTCGGAGTGCATCCACTGCCCGCAGTTTCCGGGCTGCGATGAAGAAGCGGTCACTTTGAACCTGGGGGAGCAAGGGAAAACGCCTGAAAGACCGCGGAAAAGGCCGAGACCTGGCGGCAAGAGGCGCAAACCCTGAATCCGCATGCCCCCCGGGAGGCAAAAGAACTAACTCCTGAAATACCAATGAGTTAAGTGACAATATGCCCACGTAACTGCCTTTTTGGCAGTCGCGCCGGTTCGCCGGAATTGCTGTCCTTTTCGCAATCCCTTGTGGCGCAATGAGCTACGCTGGGCCGCGGTCATGGTACGGCATTTGCGATTTCGTTGGTTGGCCTCTGTGAGCATTCGGGACATTGAAAGGAGGTGCTGAAATGGCGCTGATACGATTTGACCCGTGGGAAGACCTGCTTCAAGTGCAGCGCGAGATGGCGCACCTCCTCCACGAACCTTTCACTCGACTAGCCGGAGCGCTTCAGCTCGGAGAGTATCCGCCCCTCAACATCACCGAGACGGATGACGCCGTTCGCATCACCGCGGAACTCCCAGGCGTTGCCGGCAAGGACGTGGACATCACCGTCACGGGAGACATCCTCGTGCTCAAGGGCGTCAAGGAAATCCAGAAAGGGAGCTACGGCCATCGAGAGCGCCGGACCGGTCCGTTCAGTCGGAGCGTGCACCTGCCCGGACACATCGACCGCGACGCGTTGAAGGCGACGCTGTCGGACGGGCTTCTCGTGATCACGCTGCCCAAATCGATGGTGGCCCGGAAGCGCAAGATCACCATCGAGTCGAAAGGATAACAGGAAGGGAGGTGCCCCATGGCCAAGAAGGTCGAAGAGGTGGCGGTCACCCGGCACGAAGATTCTGGCGAGGCCTCGAGGCCCTTGCGCGTTCCGGCTGTGGATATTGAGGAGCAGACGGACGAATACGTGCTCACGGCGGAGATGCCGGGCGTGGCCCGTGACGGAGCGGAAGTCACCGTGGAAGAAGGGGTCCTCCTCCTGCGGGGACGCACCCGGCAAGATGTCGACCCGGAGCCGGAGCACGTCGAATTCCATGCGGGTGATTTCGAGAGACGCTTCCGAATCCTCCCGGACATCGACCCGGGCCGGATCGCCGCAAGCATGAAGGACGGAGTCCTCACGGTCCGACTTGCCAAACAGGAGAAAGCAAAGGTCAAGAAGATCACGGTAGAGAGTTCAGAGTAGAAGCGAAGGGAGGTGAGGAGTCATGGCACTGCTGCCGAAACGCAGAACAAGCGACGAGGAAAGGGGATGGCTCTTTCCGGAGCTCTGGAGCTCGCCTTTCGGAGATTTCTGGAGGGCGTTGGACCTCTCCGGTTGGAGGGAGGGACAGCTCACACCCACCATCAACGTCGCGGAGACCGACGACGCCGTCACCGTCACGGCGGAGCTTCCGGGGGTCACGCCCGCGGAGATCGAGGTGACGGTTGAGGGTGACGTGCTGACGATCCACGGCGAGAAAAACGAAGAGAAGGAAGAAAAGGGGAAGAGCTATCACCGGATCGAGCGGCGGTACGGCTCGTTCAGCCGAAGCATCCATCTGCCCTCGAGCGTGCAGAGCGACAAGGTGAAGGCCTCCTCGAAGGACGGGGTGCTCACGGTGGAGATCCCCAAGCGGGAAGACGCCAAGCCCAAGAAGATCAAGATCGACGTCAAGTAACCGCCGTGCGCCGGACGCGGTCCCGGCTTGCGCTCTCGTTCGGACGCTGTACCATGCCCTTCGCCGCTCGCGGGCGACGCGGGCGATCCATCATGTACAAGGAGCGGACGATGGGATGGGGCATCTCGATCACGGCGGAACTCGACAAGTACCGGGCCGGCCAGATCCCGGGAGGCGAACGCAAGCACGCGCGGATCGCGGCCGCGCGCAATGAATGGGCAAGCGCGCAGGTGTTCATCTCGCCGCCGGAGCGCGCGGTGGTAACGCTCACCGGCGAGCCCCATCTCGACTGGTCCGCACAGGCGCCGCGCCTGCGCGTCGAGGCGTCGAACTTTACGCCCGTCAAGGGACGTGCGCGCGCATCAATGACGCCCACGCTTTCCTTTCAGGGCCTCGTCCCAGACGACTCCGGGACACTCACGGCGGACCCCCTCCTGCAAGCGGAGCACACTGTCACGCAGCGAGGAGAGATCTGTCCCATCTGGGTGAGCGTTTTCGTGCCCGCCGAGGCGACGCCCGGAGACTACACGAGCACCATTTCCTTCCACCTCCAGCGGCGCTTCCAGGACGAGGAGAAAGTCGGAGAAGTCAAGCTGCGGCTTTGGGCGGCGCGCACGAAGCTTCCATCTCCGGACCGATACAGCTTCCACCTCGACCTCTGGCAGCACCCGACGAGCGTGGCGCGGCACCACGGCGTCGCGTTGTGGTCGGACGAGCACTTCCGTCTCCTCGATGCGTACCTTGCGCCCCTCGGCGCATTGGGGCAGAAGATGATCACGCTCGTCGTGAGCGACGTTCCCTGGAGCGGGCAGAACGGCCAGCGAGAGGTGGACTATCCTTCGAGCGTCTATGAGCACAGCATCGTAGCGGCCCGAAGGACGCCCGCCGGCCGAATCGCGTGCGACTTCTCCCGGATGCATCGCTACATCGCCGCCGCGCAGCGCTGCGGCGTTGGGCCGGAGCTCGAGCTCTTCGGACTCCTCGGCGTCTGGGGGAAAGACTTCGGACATCCCATCGAGGAGTCCGCCGACAACGTCCGGGTCCGGCTCTACGATGAGGGGAGCGGGACGTTCCGGTATATCACGACAATGAGCGACTACGAGGCGTACCTGCGGGTCCTCTTCGGGCACCTCGCGGGGAGAAAGCTCTTGGGGAGGAGCTTCGTCGCGGCCGACGAGCCCTCACAGGTCGAGCTGTTCCGCAAGAGCCTCGCGGTCCTGAAGCGCATCGAGCCCCGGATCCAGGTGCGCGTCCCGGCGGGCCATTTGCACTTCATGGAGGAGTTCCTGAAGGACGTGAAGGACTGGGTGCCCTTCATCGACTGCGCCTTGGCGGAGGAGACGCTGGCGGCAAAGCTGCGCCAGCGCGTCAAACGGCTCGGCGGGAGGTACTTCTGGTACGTGTGCTGCTCGCCCGAGCGCCCCAACACTTTTCTCCGCTCACCGCTCGCGGAGACGCGCCTCATCCCTTGGCTCACGAGGTACTTCGGGTTCGACGGCTTCCTGCGCTGGGCGTACTGTTGCTTCCCATCGGACCCCTGGCGCAGGCCTCGCTGGAACTGGACGGCGGGGGACATGTTTTTCGTGTATCCCGGGGCGCACGGGGGGCCGGTGCCGACGGTTCGCCTTGAAGCGTTGCGCGCCGGAATCCAGGACTACGAGCTCCTGCGCCTGGCAGAGAGGGAGGGACGTAAGGAGGCCGTAAAGAAGGCGATGCGCCGGGTCATCAAGGCACGCTCCCCGAAGGACATCCATCCGGCGAGGAAGATCGCACCCGACAGGCTTTACGCGCTGAGGGACGCCGAGGTGGCGGCCGCCCGCCGAACGCTTCTCGAACTCTGAGAGCGCCAAAGGGCGCGGTCCGTCATTCCTCCACGCCCATCGAGCCCCCGGTGGACAGGACCGCCGCGATCAATGGGTCGTCCGGCTCGACGAGACGCTGTCGTCCCGTCGCCTCCCGAAGCGGAAGGGGAAGGATGTCCCGCCCCTTCACGACCGTGACGAAGCCGAAGCGGCCGGCGGCGGCGAGATCGCCGGCGAGCTTCCCGAAGCAAGTGGCAAGGACGCGATCGAACGTGCACGGCGAGCCGCCCCTCTGCACGTGTCCCAGGATCGTAGTGCGGATCTCGACGTCCACGACCTTCTTGAGCTGTTCCTCGAGCACATACCCGATCCCCCCGAGCCGCCGCGACTCGGACTTGTCCCGGACGCGCTCGAGCACGACCATGTCCTCTCCGCGGGCTCTGGCGCCCTCGGCCACGACGATGATCGTGAACCGCTTGCCTCGGCGGCTCCGCCAGCGGACGCGCTCGGCAATGCACTCGACATCGTACGGGATCTCGGGGATCAGGATGACGTCCCCGCCCGAGGCGAGGCCGGCATACAGCGCGAGCCAGCCAGCGTTTCTGCCCATGACCTCGACGATCATCACGCGGTGGTGGCTCTGGGCGGTGTCGTGGATCTTGTCGATCGCCTCGGCGGCCGTGTCGACGGCGGTGAAGAACCCCACCGTGTAATCCGTGCCCGGCAGGTCATTGTCGATCGTTTTGGGGATGCCCACAACGTTGATCCCCCACCTCTCGGCGAGCTGCGCCGCGATCGAAAGGGTCCCGTCCCCGCCGACGATCACGACGCCGTCCAGTTCCCGTCGCCTGTAGGTCTCCGCCACGCGTTCGGAGACGTCCTCGAAGCGCGCGTTCCTGCCGCGCCCTGCGGGATAAGCGAACGGGTTGGCGCGATTGGAGGTCCCGAGGATCGTGCCGCCGACGGTGAGTATCCCCGAAACGCTCTCGTAGTCGAGCTTTCGGGCGCGGTCGTGGATCAATCCCTCGTAGCCGTCGAAGAATCCCACGACCTCGAGCGAATGCCGAACGAGCGCGGTCTTGGCGGCGGCGCGCAGCACGGCGTTGAGGCCCGGACAATCGCCCCCTCCCGTGAGGATCCCCAACCGAACGACTTTCTTCTTCTCTGTCATGTATCAATCCACCCGAGAACTATGCCTTTCGGAAGACGGCGAGCGCCTCGGCGATCGCGCGGATGTGCCCGGGGGTCGTGCCGCAACATCCCCCGATGATGCGCGCGCCCGCCTCGTAGAGCGCCGGTGCCTTTGCCGCCATCTCCTCGGGCGTATCCGGATAGATCGAACGCCCCTCTCGCAGGACGGGCATCCCCGCGTTCACATGGACGAGGATGGGAAGCTTTGTGGCGGGGCGCATTTCCCTCACGATCTGGATGATGTCGTCGATCCCGAGCCCGCAGTTGGTCCCCACAACATCCGCCCCGGCGCGCGATAGCTCCCGCGCGACACGCGCCGGCTCTTCCCCCATCATCGTGCGGTAGCCCGCCGATCCCTTCTGAAAGGTCATCGTCGCGATCACGCAGACGCCCGCCTCCCTGGCAGCCTCGAGTGCCAGAACGGCCTCGTCCAAGGAGAACATGCTTTCGATACATACCGCGTCCGGACCCTCGGGCAAGGCAGAGCGCACCACTTCGGCGAACGCCTCCCGCATCGCGGTCCGGGAGACCGCTCCGTACGGCTCGACCATCTCACCCGTGGGTCCGACGCTGAGCGCCACGAGCCCCTCGGGCCCAACGCCCCGGCGCGCTAGACGTACGCCCAGGCGGACCAACTCCTCCAGCTCCGAGGCGAGATTGAACTTGGCGAGCTTGTACCGCGACGCACCGAACGTGTTGGTTAGCACCACGTCGCTCCCTGCCTCCCGGTAGCTCCGGGCTATCCGCTGGACCTCCGACGCATGGGATAGGTTCCATTCCTCCGGGCATTCCCCCGCAGGCAGTCCCATGCGCATGAGCTCGGTGCCCATGGCGCCGTCGCTCACGAGAAGACCGCGCGCTTGCAGGAGGGTTAGAAGTCGTGCGGACATGATCAACAGTTCCCGCGTGTAGAGCGCCGAATCTCTCCGGAGTCCTAGACCGTCCAGGGGGTCTCGACGGCGCCCGTCGGCTCGCCGACCGGGTCCTCGTCGTCGGAGGCGCTCGCATCAACGAGGATGTCACGCTCGATGGGGGCTTCCTCGAGCTCCTCGTCCTCCTCGGCGACCGGCGGGGGCGGCTCATCGGCGGGCGGGGTGTACTTCTCAAGCTGGACCTCGACCTTGCGGGAGACCCCCTTCTCCTCCATGGTGACCCCGTAGAGACAGTTCGCCATGCTCATCGTCCGCTTCGAGTGCGTGATGATGATGAACTGCGAACGTTGGAGAAAGTCCTTGACGAGATTGACGAAACGCTCGACGTTCGTCTCGTCGAGCGGGGCATCGACCTCGTCCAGGATCACGAAGGGGCTGGGCTTGGAGCGCAGGATCGCAAACAGGAGCGCGATCGTCGTCAGCGCCTTCTCGCCGCCCGACAGGAGCGACACGGCCCGAGGCTCTTTCCCGGGGGGCTTCGCCATGATCTCGATGCCGCAGTCGAGGACGTTGGTCTCATCCTCGAGGAAGACGTCGGCCCGGCCGCCTCCAAAGAGCTTCCGGAAAAACTCCTGGAAGTTCTCGCGGACGCGGGCGAAGGTGGTCCGGAAACGCTCCTCGCTCACCTTCTCAATGCGGCGGATCAGCTCCTCGAGGTCCGCGCGCGCCTTCTGGACGTCGGCCCGCTGGCCCTCCAAGAGGGTGCTGCGTTCCTCGAGCCCCGCAAGCTCGTTCAGGGCTTCCATGTTGACGGCGCCCATGTTGTCGATCTTCCGGCGCAGTTCCTCGATCTGGGCGCGCACGGCGTCCCAGTCGGGCGTCTCGCCGACCTCGAGCGCCCTCGACACGTCATCGAGATCCAGTCCGTACTCCTCCCGAAGCCGCTCCACGAGAGACGAGAGCTCGATCTCATATCGCTGCTGCTCCAGACGGACCTTCTCCCGCTCTTCCTCGACCGCCGAGACGAGGCTGCGCTTCCCGCGGAGCTCGTCCTCCAGCTCAAGCATGGTGTTGCGGAGGTTGCCCCGCTCCGCCTCAAGATCCCCGAGGCGCTTGTCCACGGCAATGCATGACTCGCGCCGCGTCTCGATGCGTCCGGCGGCATCGGCCGCCTCGGACCGAAGCTCTTTCTCGCGGGCGCACGACCGCTCGATTTCGCCGCGCGCGCTCTCCACGAAACTATGGCGCTCCTGCGCCACCGCCTCACGATCCGCGCGCTGGCGGTCAAGGTTCACCGCCTTCTCGCGGAACCGCGCGACCACGACCCTTTCGCCCTGGAGCTTCTCCTCCACCTCGGCAAGGCGCACACGCAGCGTCTCCTTCGCCGTCACATCGCGTCCGCGCTCGAGCTCGAGCGCTTGTCGCCGCTCCTCCCGGGCCGCGAGATCCGCTTCCGCCTCGGCGAGACGCCGGCAGAGCTCCGTCGCGATCCCCCGAAGTTCGCCAAGCTCGCTCTCGTCCGCCAGGACCTCGTCCCCCAGCCGCTTGAGTTCGCCGGCCGCCGACTCGGCCCGAGCGAAACACTCCGCATGACGGCATCGCAAGGCGTCGGCGGCGTCCGCTTCGCTGCGGCGCTCGCGATCCAGTCCCTCGCGCTCGCCCAAGAGCGCGTTGACCCGCGCAGTCAATGTCTCCTCCGCCCCGGCGATTCCCGCCAGCTCCTCCCCCAACCTGTCGAGTTCCGCGCGACGCGAGATGATCCCCGGACCAGCGGCCCCATCCCCGCCGCTCAGGCGGTCCCCCCCGTCCAGAACTTCCCCCCGTTCCGTGACGAACGCCGCTTCCGGAAGCCGTCGCACGCCCTCGCGCGCAGCGTCCAGGTTTTCCACGAGGCACGCGCGCCCGAGAAGGCTTCTGACGGCGGGATCGTCACGCGTTTCCTCGGGCAAGAGGTCGATCAGCGGGCGAAAGCCGTTCCACGAGGCCGGGACGACGCGCCCCGAGACCCCTTCACGGATCACGCAGGTAATGCGGCCCATCCGGCGGGCCGCGACAAACTCGATCGCCCGATACGCGTCTTGGAAGGTATTCACGACCAAGGCGTCCGCCGCATGCGCCACGGCGGCCTCGAGCACCTTCGCGGACGCGCCGCTGGCGCGGATCAGATCCCCGAAGAGCCCGACGACTCCCGCAAACTCGGCGCTCCCCCGGTCCCGCTCCCCGAGGACGGCGCGGGCGCCCGCGCTGACGCCCTCGCGCCGGCGATGAAGATCCTCGAGCGTCTCGCGACGGGACTCGCAGGAGACCCGCCGCGCGCGCAGCGCGGCAAGTTCCTCGCGCACTCCGCCGACCGATGCGTCTTTCTCCCGTTCCTCCTCCCCCAGTTCCTGGATCCTGACCTGGTGCTCCTCGATCCCGCGGGCGAGGCGGTCGCTCTCCTCGCGAACGGCCTCGGCGCGGTCCACCGCTTCACGGCGCTTTCGATCTCTCTCTTCCAGACGAAGGACGATGCGCTCGATCGCGCTCTGCGCATTGGCGGCGTTCGCCTTAATGGAGGCGATCTCGTTGCGCAGGCCGCTCTCCTCGCGGAAAAGGTCCTCCACGACGGCGATCGTCTGCCGCAGACGTTCTTCGACCGCCGCCAGATCGTTGACAAACGCCGCGCGCGCCCCCTCGGTCGCGCGCGACTCCTCGGCGCGACGTTGGGCTTCCTCGCGGGCGGATTCGATCTCCCCGCACAAGGCCTCGAGCTCCCCGGCTTCCCGCTCCATCCGGGCGAGCGCCTCGGCCAGGTTTTCCTCGATTCTTGCGCGCTCCGCGACGAGCTCCTCCGCCCGACGGCGGGCCTCGGCGACGGCGCGCTCCTCCAAACGGAGCTCCATGTCGAGCCGGCCGCGTTCCTCGCGCGTTTCCGCCAGGACGCCTTCGATCTGCGAGATCCTGAGCTCGCCCTCCTCCCTGCGGGTCTGGAGCTCCGCGAGGCGCGACGCGATCTCCGTATGACGCGCGCAGATGCGCTCGAGGTCCGCGTCCGCTTGGGCCTTGCGGGCCTTCGCTTCGCGATAGTCGTTCTGATAGAGGCTCACGCGCAGACGCTTGAGCTCTTCCTTGTATTCCGTGTAGCGCCGCGCCTTCCCCGCCTGGATGCGCACCGAGTGGAGACGCCGATTGACCTCCTCGATGATGTCCTTGAGGCGCACGAGGTGCTGGTCGGTCTTCTCCATCCGAGCGACCGCCGCCTTCTTGCGGGCCTTGAACTTGCTGATGCCCGCCGCCTCCTCGAAGATCACGCGCCGTTCCGCGGAGTTCGCCTGGAGGAGATACCCCACGCGGCCCTGTTCGACGAGCGAATAGGCATTGACCCCGATCCCCGTGTCCATGAAGAGCTCGCGGATGTCGCGCAGCCGGGAAGGCTGCCGGTTGATGAAGTACTCCCCCTCACCGTTGCGGTAGACGCGACGCGTGACCGTGACCTCGTCGGCGTCCATGGGGAGGGTGTCGCGGATCCGGCTAAGGGTAAGCGAGGCTTCGGCAAAACCCAGAGGACGACGCGTGTCGTTGCCCGAGAAGATGACATCCGCCATCTCTCCGCCGCGCAGGCTCTTGACGCTCTGCTCGCCCAGGATCCACTTGATCGCATCGACGATGTTCGACTTGCCGCAGCCGTTGGGACCGACCAGGGCGGTGATGCCCCGGTCGAAGACAAACTCCGTCCTTTCCGCGAACGACTTGAAACCGATAAGTTCCAGCCTCGAAAGTTCCATTCGGCCCTCCGAAAAACGCGAGGGTTCTTCCCCTGGCGACGGAACGTCCCACACCCAATTATCGGTTCGCGATCAGGGCTCCCATGAGTCTCGTTACGGTTTTCGAGCCCGTGAAGGAAAGGATCCTGACAGGCGCGGAAAGCGCCTGCTGGCGGCTCAGGTCCTGGAGGATCGAGACGTTCTCGCTCCACGGCAGGCCCAGGAATTCCAGGAACGCGATAAGGCTCGCCGCGTCGGCGGGAGCCTGGAAGCGTCCCTCTTCCTCCCGCGCGCGAAAGAGGATATCGACCCGTCCCGGCGCTCCAGCCGATAGTGCGATGCGCTGCCGGGGAACGGAGAAGTTCCCCGCGATCGGACACGTTCCAAGAAAGACGATGGCCCGCCGCTCGTCGCCGAGGACCGCAACCACCGCGTTCACAGGCGCCTCGGGAACGGCCAAGATCTGGTAGCCGGCTTCCTCGGGAGTCGTTTGCCCAAAGGGGCTGGAGCTCTCAGGGGACCTTCGCACATCGACCACGGGGGACCTCCCATCCTTGCCGGCGTCGCCGCAGCGGGCCAGCACGAACGCCGCCGCCGCCGCAAGGTCGGGGTCCTTCTCCGACAGGACGCGCCGGATCTCGTCGATCGGGGCGCGCGACCCGAACAACAGATACAGCTTGAGCGCCTCAAGCCGCAGCTCGGGCGTCCCGGACGAGAGAAGCTCTCTCGCGCACCCTCGTCCCTCCTCCCGGCCCAGGAAGAAGAGGCTCCGGGCGGCCTCGATCCGCGTAAGAGGCGGACCGTTCTGCAGCGCCGCGAGGAGGACGTCGGTGCCCCGAGGAGAGCCCAGCCCCTCTAGCCGGATGGCGCCCTGCATCCGCCGCCTCGCATCGTTGCTCACCAAGAGACGATCGGCCTCCGCGGCCAGCGAGCGTTTTTTCGAATCATCGGCGTAGTAGGCAGGCATCAAGCGGACCACCTCGACGAAGCGCATCGCGTCCACCCAGTACGCCGAGGGGATCTTCACCCTGACATGCGTGCTCCGACTGGCGACGGCCACCGTCTCCAGGTCCTTGAAGCGCGCGTTCAAGCACCCCTCAAGAAAGAGCGCCCGCTGGGCGTCGGGTTTCCGCAACGGCAGCACGAACTCCGTGAAATCACGCAGCACGCGTCCTCCCCCCTCCACCATGCCCGTCTTGAGAACCACGCCGGCACCCTCCTGCGCCTGGCGGACGACGATGGGGCCGCTGGCCTCGACGACCGGGGCGCCTTCCTCCTTCCTCCCCTTCATCGTGGCATACGGCCGCAGGGGTGCCGGATAGAGGTATCCCCCATCGAGGCCTCGGGCGCCGTCCATGGCGTGCAGGAGCACGTCCACCCGGTCTCCCTCGTGCTGGCCGACGGTGACAACGGTCTCAATGGAGACGAGGGAGACATAACCGCGGTTGATCCAGGAGGTGGCCACTTTGGAGGAGAGGTGTTCGGAGTTGTCGCCCTTGAAATAGGGGTCCGGGGCCTGCACGAGCCTCTTGAGCGCCACGGCCCGCAGCTCGCGTGGAAGAGCGGACATGTCCCCGGTGCCCGGGAGCCCCACGACGACTCCAGCGCCCTCCAGCCGGATGATCTCGAAGCCGCGCATGTCGGCGACGTCGCCGATCGTTCCCTTGTCGCCGGCGCCGAGTCGGGCGAGCGCAGCGTCCCCGCTGAGCTTGCGCTCGTAGAGGTCACGCTTGACCTCAAAGACGTTGCTGGGCTTCTTCCCGGGCAACTCGCATCCCGCTAAGAGCGCCATCGCAAGCCCAAGCGCCGCGAGCAGCGGCCTCAAGGAAGTTCTGTCGCGCATCGGAGATTCCACCTTTCAGATCACGAAGTTGTTCTCTGCGCCACAGACTCCACAGAGGGCCCCCCGCAGCCTCTCCACACGCACGTCGTACCCCCGCCTTCGGACGAGCACCGCGCCGCACTCCCGACAGAGGGTGTCGTTCCCACCGACTCCCGTCACGTTCCCAAGATAGACGTAGTCCAGGCGGGCCGTGAAGATCTCGCGCCCCCGCGAGAGCCTTTCCGCCGAAGTCGGCGGCGCATCGAAGCGGTACTGCGGAAAATAGCGCGAAAGATGCGTCGGTACGGTCCTTCCCAGGTTGTCGGCGATCCACGCGGCGAGCGCCGCCAAGTCCTCATCCGAGTCGTTGACACCCGTGATGACAAGGTTCGTCACCTCGAGGTGGATATTCTCGACGAAAGCCCTCGCGGTTTCAAGCACCGGTTTGATCGGTCCCCCGCAGTGGCGGCGATAGATCTCATCCCGGATCGCCTTGATGTCAAGGTTCGCCGCGTCGATG
Organism: Planctomycetota bacterium; assembly: GCA_043803205.1. Lineage (GTDB taxonomy): Bacteria > Planctomycetota > DG-23 > JAZDKG01 > JAZDKG01 > JAZDKG01. The sequence continues at coordinate 29,208 of JAZDKG010000192.1, read as the reverse complement.
AAGGGAAGCATCTCCGCAAGCGGACCCGGGTTGACGAACCCGTTCGTGACGAGGACGTTCACAAGGCCCGCCTCCCGTGCGAGCTTCGCCGTGTCGATGACGAACTCCGCCCAGATGAGGGGCTCGTTGTAAGTGTAGGCGATCCCAACCGACCCGCGCTGGCGCGCGAGATCCACCACCTGGCCCGGATCGAAATGCTGCGTCGGGACCCGATCCTGGGAGATCGAGAAGTTCTGACACCACGGACAGCGGAAATTGCAGCCGTACGATCCGATGGAGAGGATGTCACGACCCGGATGGAAGTGATAGAGGGGCTTCTTCTCGATGGGGTCCATGTTCGCCGACGCCAACTCGCCGTAGGTGGCCGCGTAGAGCTTCCCTCCACGGCACTGGCGCGTGCGACAGATCCCGCGCTTGCCGTCGGCGATGCGACACCCATGGGGACACAGCGTGCAGCGCACCGTCGACTCATCCATCGTCTCGTAGAACCGCGCCTCGTACACGACGCTTCCTCCCCAGAGGGAAGAGCCCTGGCGGAGCTAGGAAGGATTCTCGCCCGCGCCGCGGACGCTGACACCCGTCACCGCTTTCCTGGCGACGGAGGCGAGCTGGAGGAGTTCCTCTCGCCCGACTGCAGGGAGTCGCCGGTACTCCGGGTCGATGCAGTTGAGGGGACGAAACGCCTGCAGGATCCACCGCCGGGTGCCGGCAAGGCGCTCGGACATCACGCGGATCTCCTCGGCGCCGACGAGGCCCGGACAGACCGTCGTGCGAAACTCATATTCCACGGGGGCGGAGAGCAGAAAATCGATCGACCGGCCGACGGCCTGGCAATCGACCGTGCATCCCGCGGCCCGGCAGTAGCGCTCGTCCAGTGGGGCCTTCACGTCGAGCGCCACGTACTGGACCTTCCCCGACGCCACCAACCCCGAGAGCACCTCCGGCCGGGAACCGTTGGTGTCGAGCCGCACGGCGAGCCCGAGACCGCGAAAGCGGTCGATCAGCTCCTCAAGCCCCTCATAGAGCGTCGGCTCGCCGCCCGACACGATCACGCCATCCACCCATTCGACCCGGGCGTCCAGGTAATCGAGCACGGAATCGAGCGGAATGCGCTCCAAGTCGTGCGCGCCCAGGACGAGGTGGCTGGCGTGACAATAGGGACAGCGGAAATTACACCCCGCTAGAAAAACGATCGAGCAGATCTTGCCTTCCCAGTCGAGGAGGCTGTTCGGGATGAATCCCTTAATCGGGGGTCGCACCGAAGCCATCTCCCGTGAGGGCCGCCAGCACATCCTCGGAGTGGGGCAGCTCCCCATCCCAACGTCTCCTGTCGCTACCATCGACGCTGACGATCGTCGTGGGGACCTTCCCCACGTCGAAGAACGCCCCTTCTGCCAGACCCTCGGGGGTGTCGAGGTCGTGGAACCGGAAAGCCACCTCCGAGGCGAGCCCCCTCTTCGCGAGCAGGTGGTCGATCTTCCGCTTCGTCGTCTCGCATTTCGCGCACTTCTTCTTCCCGAACACCGTCACGACCTTGGACAAAGCTTACTCCCTTTTCCCATCGGCTCCCTGGCGGCTGCGGGCCGCCCGGGAACCCGCTCGTGCGAGCGACGGCCCTCAATGACGGGCCACGACCTCATGCTCGCGGGCCGCATCCTCTTCGGGCGCGCACGACGCCATCACCTTCTCGACGCTGTACCACCCGCGATGACGATCCTTGAGCTCGCCGAGCTTCGACTTGTTCCAGTTGCTCACGCGGCTGAAGTACCCGACGATGCGGGTCACCCCATAGACATCGGCGCTCTCGCACTCGGAGCAAGTCTCCACGAGCCTCGGCGTCACGTGCTTGCAGGCGTTGCAGATCGTGAACTCCGGCGAGATCGTGAGCTGCGCCGCCTGGGTCTTCTCATACGTCTTCCTCACGAGGACGAGGATGCTCTGCATGCTCGGACGCTCTTCCCCGACAAAAGCGTGGATGATCGCCCCCGACTCGATCATCGGGTGAAACTTCGCCTGCTTGATGATGCGGGTCACCATGTCGACGGGCGCGCCCGCGCTGAGATGGATGCTGTTCGTATAGTAACACTCGTCGTTCTGGAGGTCCCCCTTGAGGAGCGCATGCGACTCCGGGTAGTTTCGGTAGTCGATCTTCGCCAGCCTGCGCGCGGCGGACTCCGCCGGCGACTCCTCAAGCGAAAGCTTGAGCCCCAGGCGCTCCCCCTCCTGCTTGGCGCGGAAGTACATGTGGGCGATGATCCGCAGCCCGACCCGCAACGCCTCATCCGATTCGTGCAACTCCTTCCCCATCAGATGCTGGACGCACTCGTTGAGGCCGATCAGCCCGATGATGTACGTAGCCTGATCGAGGTCCACGTAGGGACGTCCGTCCTTGGCGAGCTTGCCGATCTCCCAGAGAGGCATCGCGGGCCCGCTCATCAGCTTCTTGATGAACGCGCGCTTCTCCAGATGCGCCTGAACGGCGACGTCCATCGCCTTGCCGATCTCCGCAAGGAGCCCATCGAAGTTCCCCTTCCCCGCGCGGTAGGCGGCCTGGGGGAGGTTGATCGAGACGTTCTGGAACCCGCAGAATCGCATGCTCTCGGGATGCTGGATCATATGGTTGTCGCGGATCGTGGTGCGCAGACGGCAGCAGGCCGACAGAGTCACCTCGTCGCGATCGAACACGAAGTAGGGCGTCCCGTTCTCGCTGGCGATCTGACAGGCGTACTTCAGAAGCTCGAGCTGGGCCGGATCGCAGAACGTCTCCGGGGTGACGTGGAAATCGCACTTCGGGAACGCGAAAACGTGTCCGTACGTGTCCCCGGCCCGCCAGACGTCGAGCATCGCCCGCAGGAACCGCTGGGCGGCGTGCACGTAGGAGCCGTACGTCCGGCCGGTCGGCTTGCCCCCCGGGCCGATCGCCCCGATCTCCCTCAAGTAGGACGGAACCCCGGTGTGGACGTTGAAATCCAGGAAGAGCGTCTGTCCGCCCCGGCTGAAGGCGCTCTGCGAACAACTGAAGATGAGATGCTGGGCTTCCTGGCGCATCTCGTCGTCGCTCATATGCTCGACGTAGGGCGCATAGAAGATGTTGATGTAGCCACGCCGAGGGCGCCCGCGTAATAGGCCTGCATGCTCGCTAGGAACGTATTGAGATGCCCCGTGAGGGTGCGGGCGTGCTTGGCGGGGGCGCTCTGGGTGTCGAGGTTCCCGAGGAGGAGCCCGTACTTCTTCAGGTACTCCAGGGAGTGGCTCGAGCAGTACACGCGGGTGGGGTACCCCAGATCGTGGAGATGGATCGCCCCCGTCAGGTGCGCGTCCGCCACCCGCCGCGAGAAGACCTCCTTGAGGGCGTACTGCTTGAGGGTGTTCTCGGCGATGGCGAGATTGATCGCCTCCGGGTTGTTCGCCGTGATGTTCGAGTTCTCCTGGCTCTTCGACAGGATGAGGGCGTCGAGGTCATACTTCGGCATGCCGATCACCGTCTGCTTCGCGAGCGTCCGGTTGTAGCTGCGCTCGAAGAGCTCGTTGTCCACCAGCTCCCGGATGAGGGACGTCGAGATGCGGGTGAGGCCCGATTCAAGCACCTTGGCCTCGACGGCGGATGCGATGTCGTCAGCGACATCCTCGTCGAGATCCGCTTCCTGGATCAGCGCGTCCGCGATCCGATGCTTATCCCAGGAAAAAAGCTCGTCGCGCGACCCGGGATCCACGAGAAGCGACCAGTCCGTGGTGGTCATCTCCTCCCGCACGCACTTGCGGACCCGCAGCCTCTCGCGCAGGCGGGTTCGTTTCTCGCGATACAGGATGTATGCCTTGGCCGTCTTGGCATGCCCCGTCTCGATCAGCACCTTCTCCACCACGTCCTGGATGTCCTCGATCCCCGGGATCTCCCCCTCGTAGTGCTTCTCGAGAAAGAGAGCCACCACGCCAGCGAGTTCCTCGGCGACCTGACGATCCTCCCCGTCCACCGCCTGCGCGGCCTTCCAGATCGCATCCCCAATCTTCTTGATGTCAAAAGGCACGACCCGCCCGTCCCGCTTGCGAACTCTCTCCAGTCGCATGCCTTACTCTCCTTCCTCACCGCATCGTCCCACACCGGCCCTTCGAGGACGGCGAACGCTCAGGACTTGCTCTCCAACAACCGCAGTTCGTCCGCGAACTCGCTGACGTCCTTGAACTCCCGGTAGACGGACGCGAACCGCACGTACGCCACGGGATCGATGAGCTTAAGCTCTTCCATGACCCGCTCCCCGATCCAGCGGGTCTCGACCTCGCCGTCGAAGTTCTCCGCGACTTCGCGCTCGATGGTCCGCACAAGCTCTGTCAGCCTTTCGGTGGGCACCGGCCGCTTCTCGCATGCCTTGAGTAACCCCGTAAGAATCTTGTGCCCGTCGAAGCCGACGCGGGAGCCGTCTTTCTTGATAACGCGAAGGGGGGCCTGTTCCACCTGCTCGTAGGTCGTATAGCGCTTGCCGCATGCTAGACACTCGCGCCTGCGCCGGATGACCGTGCCCTCGGAGGCGCCGCGGCTGTCGATCACCTTGTCATTGTCCTGTCTGCAATATGGACAACGCATCGCCGACACTCCCCCTCTTTGTGGGTATCTACGCTATTGCGACGTTGGCAAACCCGTCCGACCGCCGATCCCGTTCCGAAGCCGCCCCGTTCTCATGCCTCACTCGCCCTACCCCCCGGCCGCGAAATACACTTCATATTGAGGCATCGGCTATTTAACCCTCCCAAATATAGGGTGTCAAGCCGGAATCCCTTCAGTGTGGTTCGGCCGGCGTCCCAATGTTTTTTCTGCCAATGCCTTACGCCGAGACGAGTTCGCGGGAGAAAAATTGATATTCCGGCCCTGGGCTTCGTAGTTAAGGCCTTTCTAGCCTTAAGTGAACCGAAAACTCATACTGCTTGGGGCTTACAACCGCTATCCTATCAACAGATGGTGTTGCACTGGCTCGTTTCAATTCGGACGATTGTAGTCCAGAATCGCTCCTGTTCCCTTCGCGGCCGCGAAGGTCGCAGGTCCCGCAACCCTGCGCCGCAGCTTACCGGCTTTCTCGTATTGTCGCCCAGGGGCCATTTCTGCTATACTACGCCCCACCAAGAGGCACCTTGAACAGAACATCCCATGAGCACAAGGACCAGGCCGTCCGATAGCCGACCGATCCTGTTCTGAACGCGAGCGCACCGTGGCCAAGACGAGTCGCAGACGACCCTACAGATTTCGCCGCTACTGGGCTGACTTCAGTCCACTCGGCAACTTCAAGTTGATGACGCGCAACCTCGTCGGGGACATCCGCGGGGGATTGGTGATTACGCTTCACGTCCTGCCCGTCGCGCTCGCGCTGTCGCTTCTCGTAGGGCAAGCGTTCCCCGGCAGCGCCTTGGGGCCTCTCTCCCCCCTGCGCACAGCCGTGTTCGTCATGTTTATCGCGGCGGTGCTTGGCGGCACGCCCACCACGGTCTCGGGGCCCGGTCTCGTGATGGCCCTGGCGGTCTCGGTCGTCATCCACCTCGAGCACGACACGTCGTACGTGGTGCTCGTGTTCCTGACCGCCGGGCTCCTGCAGGTGCTCCTGAGCCTCGCGAAGCGCGTCCGCTTCTCCATCTACATCCCGCAGCCGGTGACAAGCGGTTTCTCGAACGCCTGTGCGGTCGCGGTGATGCTTTTCGCTGTCCACCTCATGCTGGGACACAATCCTCTCGATCCCAAGCTCTCCTTCTTCCCCGCGGTCCCGGCGGCCAGACAGATCGTGGCCTTCTTCCAGCCCGCGAACCTCTACTGCCTGGCGGCGGGGGCGGCGGCGGTGGGGCTCGCGCTTCTTCTTCGACGAGCCACCCGCGCCGTCTCGGCGGCCTTGATCGCCATCGCCGTCGCCACCGCGGGGATCTACCTCTACTCGCATCTCGCCCAGGTGCCGGTGAGCGTCTTCGGCCCCACCTTTGCGGTCGCACGAGCGAAGGTCGCGCACTTCGTCGGACCGGCCTATCAGGGGATCGGGTTCCTGGACGTGCTCCTGCCTGCGATCATCATCGCATACCTGGGCATCGCCCAGAGCATGTCGACCGCGGACACCTGTGACAACCTCGGGCATACGCTCCACGACTCGAACCGGGAGGTGTTCGGCCTCGGCATCGCCAACATGATCGGTTCCCTGTGCGGAGCACTGCCGGGGACGGCGCAGATGGAGCCGAGCACCTTGAGTTTCCGCTACGGGGGAAGGAGCCCCCTGGCCGGGGTCATCGGGGCCGTCATCCTCGCCACGGTGGCGGCATTCACGGCTCGTTTCCTTCCATTGCTTCCGATGGCTCCGGCCGCGGGCGCGCTCTTCCTCATGGGAGTGGAGATGCTCGACACGGTCCCCTTCCGGCGCCTGCGCTCCGCCAAGTTCGCCGACGTCGTAATGATGCTCACCGTGCTGGCGGCGGGGCTCTTCACCGACTTCCGCTTCACCTGCATCCTGGCCTTTCTCATCTCGACGATCATGATGCTCGACCGCATCGCGATCTTCCTCAATAACCGCCTCATCTCGCTGGCAGACCGCAAGGACCACTGGCGGGGCGAGGGGGGACTCATCCCGGAACTCGCGCGCTTCTGCCTCATCTACCGAATCGACCGTCCCCTCGCGGTGAACTACATCGGAGATTACCTCCGGGCCGTCTGGCCCACCACCCGTCCAAAGGCAATCTTCATCCGCATGAACGCGATCCCCGCGCTGGACCGGTCCGCCCTCCTGGACCTCTCATACCACGTGGATCGCCTGCGCAGTCGTTCCGTGCACGTGTACCTCACGGGAGTCGGGGAGACCCTCCAGAAGCAGCTCGTCGACGCCGGGATCGTCGAACGGCTGGGGGAGGACCACGTCACGCATCGTTTCAGCGACGCGGCGCTCTTGTGCGAGAAGGAGCTCGCCAACGACCCCGAGGTAAGGCTCTACGAAGTCGGCAAGGAGCTGGGGCGTTCCATCAAGGCCATCCAGTACCGCCAGGCCCTGGCAAATCACGTCGCCAAGGAGACGATCACCTCCGTCTTCAGCCTCGTGGGACTTCTCATCCTCATCTCAGCGGGCTGCGCGGCGCTCGCCGCACTGGGGTGGTTCCTCCTCGGCGCTCTCAACGTCCTGATGTGGCTGGAGTGGGTCACGCTGACCCAGTACGCCCTTTTCATTGCCGCGCTCCTCCTGCTCACCACCCTCGTCATCTTCTGGCGGACCTGGCGACACAGGATATTGCTTGCGGATCCGGGATACTACATAGGTCGGGAGGAATGGTTCATCCGGAGGGGACGACCACTCGCGGGGTGCCTGCTCCTCATCCCGCGGCTCATCGCTTTCACGCTGATGGGAGTCCTCGAGTACTTCAGCCGTCGCTTTCATAAGAACACGCTCGACACGGCGGCGATGCTCCTCGTGAAGCTCCCCGACAAGACAACCTGGGAACTGTTCAAGCAGGAGATGAGCAACTACGCCCTCTACGACGTGCGTCTCGCCATGGCCGCGTTGCGGACGCTCGGGTTCCTCTACTACACGGAGAACAAGGATAACTTCGACATCGAGCTTTCTGAGGATGGGAAAAAGTTCGTCCGGTTCGTGGAGGAGCTCTCCCGGGAAACCGCGGCGGAGAGCTAGTCCCGGCCAACGTCCGGCAGCCGCACCACCGTGACGGCCGCTTCGGCGAGAAGTTCGCTGGCGAGATCGTCCGGGTAATCTTCCGCCAGCACGATCCGGGGCACGTCGCAGTTGATCAGCATCTTCACGCACAGGCTGCACGGGTGGCTCGTGGTGTAAAGCGTGGCGCCCGCGATCGATACGCCGTGCACGGCTGCCTGAAGCATCGCGTTCATCTCGGCGTGGAGTCCGCGACACAGCTCATGTCTCTGCCCCGATGGCACCTGGGCCTCCTCGCGGATGCACCCGCGCTCTTCGCAGTGCATCAGCCCGCGCGGCACACCGTTGTACCCGCTCGCCAGAATCCGCTTGTTGCGCACGAGGATCGCCCCCACCCGGCGCCGCAGACAGGTGGAGCGCATGGACACCGCTTGCGCGATGCGCATGAAATACTCATCCCAGCTTGGACGGCTGTTCATCCGAAAACGCCCTTGTCTGTGCCGGAAAGGATCCCCCGGGATGAAGGGATGGACGGGCTCAAGCCCGGAGGCTCCGTCACTCCGTCTCCTCTTCCTCCTCCACCTCCTGGGCGTCGTCCGCCGGTGTCGGACGGGTGGAGACCCCCCTCCAGCGCCCCAGCGGGGTCAGGCGAGGCCGTTCCCGCTCCTGCTCCTTCTTGCACTCGACACATAGGGTGGCATAGGGCATCGCCCGGAGGCGCGCCGCCGGAATGCGCTTCCCGCAATCCTCGCACACGCCGTAACTTCCCTGCTCGATCCGCTCCAACGCCGCCCCGATCGCCTGCAGTTCGCGCGTCTCGCTCTCCAGGATCCCCGCGGCGACATCCATCTCGACCGACGCGCTCGCCCAGTCGCCGAGGTCGCCGGGCTCTCCAGCGTCAGGTCTGTTGGGCACCACGTGCACGTTCTGCATCGCGTCCAGGACCTCGCGCCGCCGCTCCAGCAACTGCTCCTTGAGCTTGGTAAAGGCCTTGCTGCGACGCCCCGTCTTCTTCCTGAGTACGACGGCCTTCTTCCCCGCGGGCTTCCTCTTCTTCATGATCGTCCTCTTAGTTCTTCGCGTAGGCACCGTTCAGGATCCCCACGGCAAACGGACAATACACCTTCACCCGGTACACGGCCCGACGACGGTCACCCGCCAGAACAAAGGCCCCAATCCGCAGACGGTAGTCCCCCATCGTCCCCGACACGCTCCCGTCCGTGCTGGGTCCACATCTTCCTGTGCGACCTGTCGTTGATCGCAACGATCACCTCGATCTCGCTCCTTCATCGTGCTCGCGTTGCTCTCCCATACGCGCACGAGTCCCCGCTTGGGACCGCACATCGGGCGGGAGTGGTACTCGCCCAGAAGATCATATCGGGGAAACCGCTCCAGCACCTTTTCTACCTGTTCGTGCTCTCCTATGGACGTCGCCATGCGTAAGGTCCCTCGTCAACCTTATCAGCCTCAACGTCGAACCACGCATATTTCCCGCGCATAACATCCCCTTCACGCGAGACTGCGAGGGTAAAGCTCCCCGACCCCTTCTGTCTACGGTCAACATTCCAATAGTAGGCGCTGAACAAATCATTGCGAAGTATGCCGATCATCTTGAAGACCTTGCGCTTCTCCAGCCCACTATCCTTGAATACGATCCTGTACTGCGTCACCCCCTTCACCTTGTTACCCGTACTGCTTCAGCTCGCTCTCTTCGTAGCAGCTATGGCCGCTGCTATCTTGGTACTCAGCGATCCACTTGCCAGATACGTCCGTCTGGTGACGGCAAGTCACTTTCAAATAAACGTTCTCAAGCGCCCACCACCACAGGAGACGCGAGACCCCAAGGAGGACAACGACGAGGAAACCCGCAAAGACCGAGATCCCGAGGGCCTGAAACGTACCCATGGGTGATAGGTCCTCCGTCATCCTCCTTCTTCGCCCGCTTCGCTGGCCTAGGCCGCCAATGAAGCGACGAAAGCAATACGCAGAACACCCGCCCACGTCAAGCAAAATTCAACGAAAATCTTTCCAGAGGAGCTTCGCCCCCGCACTCACGGTGTATTCCCAACCTCTTGTTTTGCAAGATGATGCGCTCAGGTACCTCGTCGAGTGCAGAACGAGGGCTCAAGAAGCACGTCAGCCATACACCAACGGAGGTGCAAGCCCCGCTGCTTTATGATAACCTTGGCCGAGACGCCCTGCAATGAGGAGCAACAGGCAAGAGGAGGACGACGGAGATCGGGTCTCTTCGCCGACACGCGTCATGACCGGTCCGATCCGGCCTGAGCAAGGCGGCAAGCTTGACAGCTTGCCGGGTGCCCATAGGATTACCGTGGCACGGGCGGACGTACGGAGAGGGGCGTGCGAGAGTGGCGGAATTGGCAGACGCGCAGGACTTAGGATCCTGTGGGACATCCCGTAGGGGTTCAAATCCCCTCTCTCGCACCAACTCGTCTCGCGCCTGGGGGGTGCGAGGCCGGGCCTGCCGGAGCATCAGCCGGTAGAGGCTGAAACCCACTCGAACGCTACCTTTCGGCCGAACGTCTCCTCGAAGAGATCAGCTTTCCGCCGGGCTCCCCATTCGTCGGTCGGACTCGCGGGCCCCGACAGTCGGAAAAGCACGCGCCGGGGGTCTATCGCAAGCTCAAGGTTCCGGACCGCGGCCGAATGGGTTCTGTCGAGGCCGTCGGCGACGCGAAGGATGGCGCTCAGGCTCGCAACCTGCGACCGTTCGCGCTCGTCGAGGTCCGCGAACCCGGCGTGCTCCACGCTGGGCTCGGCCTTACGATGATAGCGCGCCACGAGGGCGACGAGGACCGCCTCGTCGCGGGGCCACGTCTTTCCGAGTTTACCGCGGATGATGTCAAAGGAGATCTTGTGATGCCGCCTCTGGGAGATGGGGAACCCCACGTCGTGGAGGAGGGAGGCGGCCTCAAGGATGAGACGTCCGCGCGTATCCATCCCATGAAGCGCCGCGAGTTGATCGAAGATCGCCAGTGCCAGCTTGCGGACCTGCAGAGCATGCTGAGGTTCCCAGTCGCTCTCCAGGAGAAGATCGATCGCTTCGGCGATCCGATGCTCGGGATCGGGATGGTCGATCGTGATGTTCCGATGGTCCACCGGCAGTTCCTTCGGCGGACGCGAGGCCCCCAGCACGCCCGCTCACTCGCAGAGACGCTGGCGGGCGGCGACGGAGGCGCCGAGGACGTTCGCGTCGTCCCCAAGGGCCGCTAGGACGATCCGCACATTGCGCAGAGAAGCCTCCATCGCGTTGCGCCGGATGTGCTTCACCGTGATCGGGAGCAGTTCCTTGCCGAGGGCCTCGAACACCCCGCCTCCGATCACAACGACCTCCGGGCTGAGGAGGTTTACGACGGAGCCGATGCCGGCGCCGAGGTACTTGCAGGCGCGCGTGAGCGCCTTTCGCACCAACTTGTCGTCGGCCCTCCAGGCGGACCGCAGCGTGCCCGAGGTGAGGTTCACGTGGTCCCCTTTCACGACGCGGGCGACCGAGGAGCGCCTGCCTTTCCTCACGGCTTTGTGAATGTACCTGGCAACGGCCCATCGCCCCGCGTAGGCCTCCATGCAGCCGCGTCCGCCGCAGTTGCAGGCGGCCCCATTGCGCTTGACGACGATGTGACCGATCTCGCCGGCGACCCCCGCCGCACCACGCAGTAGTTTCCCGTGGATGATGATGCCCCCGCCGATCCCGGTGCCGACAAAGACTCCCAGGACGCTGTCGGCGCCCTTCGCGGCGCCAAAGACGAACTCCCCGAGGGTGCCCATGTCGACGTCATTTTCCACGAAGGTCTTGATCCCAGTGCGCTTCTCCAACTCCGCGCCTAAAGGCACGTTCTTCCAACCGAGGTTGGGCGCCTCGAGGATGATCCCCTTGTGCGGGTCGAGGGGGCCCGGCGAGCCGACGGCCATCGCGGGGACATCCGCCGGAGAGAGCCTAGCCTCCCGGACGGCGTCGAACACGCTCTGGGCGATCCGGTCGATGACGTGCTCGAGGCCCCCGGAGGCCTCGGTCGGGAGTTTCGCCCGGGCAAGGATGGCGCCGTCCGCTCGCACCACCGCGGAAAGGATCTTCGTCCCGCCAAGGTCCACTCCCACCACGGGCCTGTCATTCTCCATCGTGTGACGTTCCTCCGAAAGCGTCGGCGAAGTCGGATCCCTCCCAGGGCGCAGAGAGCCGCTGGACCGCCCCAAGGGCGCGTTCGTGTTTCCGCCCGAGCGCCTCGTCGAGACGGGCGAGCTCCCGCCTGCCGCCCGGAGAATTGGGGGAAGCGGCGAAATCGGCGAGATGCTCACGCAGCACCGCGAGGTCCTGAACGGCCCCCATGGCCGTCTGAAGCGCGGTGAGACGCTCCATGTAGGCTCTGTCCACGCCCGGCAGAATCGGGCGCAGCACCTCGACCGCGTAGCGGAACTTCTTGAAGCGGATCCTCGCCTGATGGAAAGACGCGGTCGTCCGATCGTGAAGGCTCTGCTGGCGGCTATCGTCGAAGGAGGCGAAGAGGCCCGCCACAAGGGCCTGCGCGGCGTCGCTCAGCGGACGACCCGTGGGTTCCTGATTGCTGCGTCGTTGCTCGACGAACGCCGCGAATTTCCGAGCCGCCTTCCGGCAGAGCTTGAAATCGAGCTCGGGAGTGGACGCGACGGTCTTGCGCCTCAAGGATTCGATCCGGTCGTCCAACAGGCGCCGGTACGCGCTGGCGAGAGGGCCATCGCCCGGCAGGACGGCCGCGAGGGTCTCGAATTGCACCTGCGCATCCCGCAGTCGACTGTAGTGCTTGAGGATGGACTTCAGATTCCGGCGCATCTTGCCGTACGTCTTCCTTTCATCGAGCGCCCTGACGAGATCCAAGACGGAAAGGAGTCGCCGGCAGGCGACGCGCAGATCGTGGACGGCGTCTTGGTCGCCGTTCCTTCTGACGGTCTTCCATCTCTTGGCGAGACGCTTGGAGCGCTCGCGCAATGAATGCTGGAGACGTTCAAGCAGGAGGTCCAATCCCTGCACGTCCAGATCAAAGTCCGCAAGAGCGGCGGCGGCAGACAATCGCGGCGATACCATGTTCGTCCTTCCGGCAGGGCGACCTGCACCGGAGACAGGGACACTGAGGGGGACACGATCTCGGGCCGGCGTTCCTCCGGCGCGAGGCCCTAACGACCCCCCGCACATCAAGAAGAGAAAACGTGAAAAAGAGCGTCTTCGGAACGTTCGCCTACGGTTTCCCTTCGAGCACCTCCAGCACTGCGGCCTGGAGGTCCTTCGCCACACTTCGTATGGAACGATTGCCGTTGATGACGCGGAAGTCGTACTGCCGTGCCATCCGCCCGAACTCCGCGTTCAGGAGTTTCTGGTACTTCATGAAGTTGTGGAAGAGGTCTCTCGCGAGTCCGATATCCATCCCGCTTTCCCAGTAATCGAGCGTGGCGCTCTTCTGCAGGCATCGCTGGGCTAGCCGCGCGGGGGAGACACGCAAGTAGAACACGACGTCCGGCACGAGGGCGATGTCGTAAATGCCTTGGACCCACTGCGGATCCGCGCCCCGCACGATGTCGCGTGCCATGAGCGTATAGATGTACCGATCCGCAAGAACCACAAAGCCGGCCCGCAGCGCGGGGATGATGCGGTTCTCGATCTGGTCGGCGAAGTCCGTCGCGTAGAAGAGACTCAAGGTGACGGGGTTCAGGATGTTCCCCTGCTTGGCCTTTTCGATCTCGTTGGCGACGAGGGTGCTGCGACTCAGGCCCACGTCGATGGTCGCGTGTCCCCCCCGCTCGAGCCGATCGCGAAGCAAGGCCACCTGCGTGGAGCGCCCGCTGCCGTCGGAACCCTCCACGACGACAAGCTTCCCCAGAAGATGGCTTGTATCCACACCGGGGAGGCCATGGCCATAGAAACGCGTCGGACACACGTCAGGGTCTCCTGCGGAAGGCGCCCAGATCGATGTCCCGGGTGACGATCTGGCGGACGTCCTCCTGCTGCTCCTCGATCTTCTTGGTGGCGTCGATGATCGTGAACGTGAACTCGTCGATCATGCGATGGTACTGCTCATTGATGCGGTGCTGAAAGAGACGGAAGCTCTCGTAGGGGTCGCTCGAAAGGCCCAGGTCCATCCCCGCCTCGAAGTACTTGATCGTGGGACGACCGCCTAAGATCCGCCCCAGGGCCGTCTCCAGGGGCACCTCGAAGAAGAAGGTGATGTGCGGTTTTACGGCGTAGCTGTACAGGTTGCGCACCCAATCAGGCCTGCACCCGCGCACGATGTCGCGCGCATACGCGGTGTAGATGTAGCGGTCTGCAAGCACGATGTACCCCGCGCGAAGAAGGGGCAACACCTGACGCTCGTACCGGTCGGCGAAATCGGTGCAGTGGATGAGAGAGAACGTCGTGGGAGTCAGGAGCTGTCTCTTCTTCCCCTTCTTGGTCGCCTTCTTTACTATGACGGACGAGTTCCATTCGGTGAAAAAAACCTTGTACCCCTCGATCTCAAGCCACCGCTTGAGCAGGTACACCTGAGTGGACTTGCCGGAGCCGTCGAGGCCCTCGACGGCGATCAGGCGGCCCGGGACGGCCTGAGACGCCATGGACTGCGTGATGCTCTTCTTCACCACCATGCAAGAGCCCTTTTAGCTGTCGCGGATCGGAACTTCGATGATAATGGAGCCCAAGGGAATTGCGAGCCAAAAAACGGGAACCGCCGAACATCGAAACTGCGCTCCCGGGGCGCGGACCGCTTGACAGAAAGGGCGTCCCCGTCTTCAATGGCATGAAATCAGGGAAACGACGCGACAGGAGGTTCCGCCATGGCGCACGTAGAGGTGGATTTCCGTCGGGATTTCGAGGCCGTGATGCACGCCCTCGGCACAAGAGGCCTTCTCCTCGGGAGTTACGACGCCCGGGGGAAAGCCAATTTCATGACGATCGGATGGGGCGTCCTGGGAATCGTCTGGGGACTGCCGATGTGGGTCGTGCTTGTGCGCCCCAGCCGGTACACCTTTGGATGCATCGAACGGACAGGCTTTTTCTCCGTGAACGTGCCGACAAAGGGGATGGAGAAGACGTGCGCGGTCTGCGGGTCGAAGAGCGGGCGCGACATGGACAAGGTCCTCGCGTGCAAGCTCACAGTCGAAAAGGGCTCATACGCGTCGGCCCCGGTAATCCTGGAATGCCCGATCGTCTACGAATGCAAGGTCGTTCACTCGACCGACGTGATCCCGGAGCGACTCGCGGAGGAGGTCCGGGCGGAGGCGTACCCCAAGGGCGATTATCACCGGCTGTACTTCGGCAAGATCCTTGCGACGCGCGCGGAAGCCGATCCGGGAAGCCTGTTGGCAAAGTAGCCTGATGGCAGGCCGCTACTCGCCGGCAGGCTCCTCATCCGCCGGCGCGCCGAACAGCTTCTTCGTCTTCTGCGCGGCGTCCTTGAGGATCCCTCCCGTCCCTTCCATCTTCTGCCCGACGGAAGCGCCCGCCTCCTCGAGAGCGCCGCGCGCCTCGGAGGCGAGCGACTGCAGTTCCTCGGGGGAGAGAGCCCCCTGGACGGCCGCGAGGGCGCTATCCGCCAAGGGAGCGACAAGGGCGGAAACCAGCTTGCGCGCATTCATGGGCGGGCTGTCGCCGGTACCGAGGTCCCTGATCTCCATCGGCGGAAGGGGAATCCCCGCGGAGCGCGCGACGGGTATCCCCGCCAGCTTCACTTTCCCGTTTTGAATGAAGAGCCGCTCCACCCGGAACTTCTTCTCGGCTCCCTCTGCGGGCTCCTCCGGGGATTGGCGTGCGAGCGCCTCGCGCAGGACACCCCAGTTGGTCTTGCCTCCCTTGAACTCGAGGGTGAGCTCAGGCCCGTCCAGCACGACCTCGCGGATGCGGACCTCGTCTTTCGTCAGGGAGCGCACGTCTGCCCTCACCCGCCCATAGTCGAGGGCAAACATCTCCGGCGCCGAAAAGCCCGGGGGGCTGCCCAGGGCGAGCCCCCTGAGCGTGAGACTGGATCCCAGGAGAGACGCGGACGCGCCCTCTAAGGTGGTCTTTACTCCGAGAACGGCGGTCCCGCCCTTCTCAACTCCCGTCCGGATGAGCCCGTTGAGGCTCCCCGCGGCCAAGCCCGCCGCCACGATCACTAGGATGACGATGGCGGCGACCACCCAAAGGGTCCGTCTCATCTTCTTTCTCACGTTTCTCCCTTTCAGAACGGCGGTCACGCGTCCCGCGGGCCTTTGAAGGCCATCTGGATGTTCCAGAGTAGGTAGAGATCATACGCCCGCAAGCTCGGAAGGCTGAGGGTTGTGTGCGGGTCCCCGTCGAGGAGCTGTGCGATGGATCGGTCCGCGACGAGATTCCCAGCGTACGCCCGGATGAGCTGAACCAGCGCGATGAAGTTCTGATACGCGGTCGGCGCGAGCTTCCCCAGGAGGGACGCGTACGCGAAGTGAAATGGATCGATGCGAAAATGACGCGGAGGCAGAATGGCCAAGAAATCGAGATAATCCCGGCGGATCTGCCGGGCCCGCTTCTCCCTCGTCGGCATGACGCCGGCCGAATACTCGGCGACCTCGCGCGCGTCCCAGACCGAAGCGTCGCGCCCGAACGGCGAAAGGCGGAACTCGTCGACCTCCTCCGTCTCGGCGACTCGGGCCCAGGCGCAGTAGACGAGATCCGTCCAGGCGACGCTGACCCACGAGCCGCTGGCTAGATCTTCGTCGCCCTCCGCCAGCCGCAGCGCAAGAGCTTTCTCCGTGCGGCGGGCGCCGCGTACGGGCACGGCGGCGGGGAAACGCAGAACCTCGCGATCGGGAAAAAGGATTGCCGCGATCTCCTGCGCCGCGAGGTCGGCCACCAGAGCACGGGCGCGCTCTTCGCTCGCGTTCTCCTCGATCACCCCCCAACACTCCCCGAGGTCCCTGCGCACGTCCACAAGCGTAAGCCCCCGAGAGCGAGCCAGGACCGCCGCAAGACGCGGATCGGCGACAAGCCGAGGATCGCGAAGGAATACGCTCCAGGTTTCCTGCTCGGCGCTCATGCTGTCCCGGCCCCAAGACGACGTGAAAGTACACCATGCCGGGGCAGGACGGAAACGTCAAGGGCAAAGAGCGCAGCGAACGCTTCGACATCGACCTTGAACCGGCGCGGCATCCGTGGAAGATGAGGGATCGGTGACGGGCCCTCCGGCGGGAAGTCCCTTGACTGCGATGGGAAGGAGCGCGTCGATGCGACTGGAAGGGAAACTGGCGCTGGTGACGGGGGCGGCGAGCGGCATCGGGAGGGAGACGGCGCGCCTCTTCGCCCGCGAGGGGGCCCGCGTGACGGCGGCCGACATGAACGAAGAGGGCCTCGCCGAGACGGCGGCCCCGCTTCCGGAGATCCTGACCGAACGGATGGACGCCGGGGATGCCGCGGACGTCGCGCGCGCGTTCCGCGCGGCCTCCGCGCGCATGGGAGGTCTCGACATCCTGGTCTGCGCCGCGGGGGTCGTGGGAAGCAAGTACGGCGACGGCCCCGCGGGGGAATGCACCGAGGAGGCGTGGGATCACGTGCTCAACGTGAACCTCAAGGGGGTCTGGCTGTGCTGTCGGGAAGCGATCCCGCTCATGCAGGCGCGCGGCGGTGGGAGCATCGTGAACGTGAGCTCGATCACCGCCGTCAATCCCCCGACGGAGTTCTTCCGTTCGCACGCCTACATGACGAGCAAGGGAGCCGTCATCACGCTCACGCGGTGCATCGCCGCCTACTACGGCAAGGACGACATCCGCGCCAACGCGATCGCCCCGGGCATGATCGACACCCCCATGAGCAAGCGCATGCAGGGCATCCCCGAGATCATGGAGTTCCTTCGAGGGCGTCAGCCGCTGGGGCAATTGGGAACGGCTTCGGACGTGGCGCGGGCGGCCCTGTACCTGGCGAGCGACGAGTCGCGCTTCACGACGGGGACCCTCCTCCCCGTGGACGGCGGCTGGAGCGCCCACGGCTGAACGCCCCCCCGTCACCCTCAGTAAGCCGACTTGAACTTCGACCGGAAGAGCGCAAGCGACTCGCGGATCGTCCCCACGTCGCCGGGCTTCTTGCGCTCGCTCACGAGAGACAGAGGCGCGGACATCCCGAGCACTGGCGTGAACCCGCGCCTGCGGATAGCCGCCTGGTACTGCGGCCCCGTCTCGCAATCGACGCCTCCCGTCGGCATGATGATCCGGTTCTCATGCCGGGGCCTCACGAACGGAGCCAGGAGATCGCCCACCCCCTTGGGGCCGTGCGTGTTCGCCGGAAAGATCTTGACCGCGTCCGGCTCCAGCCCGTCGTCCCTCTCGATCCAGTACACGAGCTCCGTCGGCGTGAAGACCGCGGGCGCGGCGTAGACGTCGGCGCAATGCGCTGCTTGTACGAACCGGCTTCCCTCCCCGAATCCCCCCATGACGTTCGCGGGGGCGACGACCATATCGAAGCCCATCTCGATCGCCGCCGCAAGCTCCCGCGGATTGATGACGCTTCCGACGCCCAGGATGAAGGGATTATCCGGCGAGCTTTCGGCGCGGAGCTTCACGAGCTCCCGCATCCCCTCGCGCAGGATCGATTCGTCGATCCGGAAGGTGATCTCCGCCACGAAGCCGGCCTTGTGGACCTCCGTCATGGTGGCGACCATGTCGCCGGCGGCCCCCACATGGTCCTTGTTCATCACGACCACAACGCCGCTCTTGCGCAGCGCCCGGTCCACCCGGACGCGATCCCTGCGATACTCCTGATTCGGCATCAAGTCGCTCCTTGCTTCTTCAGCACCTCGGAATTGAGGAGGTTCCTCGGCGTGCGGCCCGTAAGCGCCTCGACCACGTTGCCCGCAGCCTTCTCCTGGAGCTCGAGCTGGGACTCCTCCGAATACCAACTCACGTGGTCGGACAGCACCGCGTTGTCCAGAGAGAAGAGGGGATGGTCCTTCGGAGGGGGCTCCTGCTCGTAGACATCGATGCCCGCGGTGCGGATCGTGCCGCCGCGCAGCGCCTCGACCAGGGCCTCCGTGTCCACGAGTCCTCCCCGGGAGGTGTTGACCAGCACCGTCGTCGGTTTCATGAGCGCCAGTTCCTTCGCGCCGATCATGTGGCGCGTCGTATCGTTGAGAGGGGCGTGAATGGATATGAAGTCGGACTGCGAGCAAAGGGTCGGGAGATCCACCTTCTCCGCCCGGGCGGCCGAGATCGCCCCCTCGTCCACGAGCGGATCGAAGACGACCGTCCGACCGAAACGGAAACCCGTGAGCTTGCGGTGCACGACCCGGGCTATGCGCCCATATCCCACGAGGCCCAGGGCCTTTCCCGCGATCCGGTAGATCGGCTCGCGGGCGCCGATGTCCCACGCTCCGCGCCGCACGGCGCGATCGCGGCTCGAGATCCGCCGCCCACAGGCCAGAAGCAGCGCGACCGCTTGGTCGGAGACTTCCTCGACCCCGTAGTCGGGAACGTTGCAGACCATGATGCCGTGCTCGGTGGCTGCCGCTACGTCCACGTTGTCGACCCCGATCCCGTAGCGGCTGATGACCTTGCAGCGATCGAGGGCCGCGATCACTCCGCGCGTGACAGGGGCCGCCGTGCGCACGAGGATGGCATCGGCGTCCCGACAGACGGCGAGGAGCGCCTCCTCCGTAAGACAGCTTTCGAGGACAACCTCGGCGTCGAGCGCCGCAAGGACCCGCCGTTCCGGGTCGTAGGACGGATAGCCGAGCTCTGCGATGATGATCTTGAGCTTTCCCATGTTCACCTTTTCCTGCGGGCGCGCGGGAGGGATGTCCGGCGTCTCGAGCGTGAAGGGCGCCTCTCCTCGACGATCCGGATGGCGCCGGACGGACACAGGTCGACGCATGTGGAACAGGCTAAGCACCGTTCCACGTCCACCCGGGCCTTCTTCTTTTCCAGGCTGATCGCGACGCAATGCGCTGGCCCGAGACAGCGTCCGCAGCCGGTGCACCGGGCTGCGTCGACCTCCGCGTGGGCGGGCGCGATGGCAAGCTCGTGAGCGCCCAGCATGTACGGATGCAGCGAGTCCCGCAGCCCGCGCCAGTCCCCCACGCCGCGCTCGTCGAGGAATGCGCGGACCTCCCGCACGAGCGGGGCAAGGAGCCGGAAGCCGCGCAGCATCGTCTCGGTGCAGATCCCGATAAGGTCCGCGCCGCACATGGTGAAACGGATCGCGTCCTCGGCGCCCGCCACCCCTCCCATTCCGATGATGCAGCGGTCCGGTCCCACGCGTTTGCGGATCTCGAAGACGTCGCGCAGCGCGAACGGCCTCATGAGCGGTCCGGAGATGCACCCGAGGCTCATCCCGCGCTGGGCGCGATAGAAGGCGCCTGCGGGGTCGGCGGGATCGAAGGGCGGAATCCCCAGCCGATTCCCTACGCTCGTGACGGCGTCGGCACCTCCCTCGAAGGCGGCTTGGGCGACCTCCGCGATGTTGCCGCCCTCCGGGGTGATCTTGGAGATGACCGGTACGTCCACGGCGGCCTTGACGGCGCGCGTGATCCCGCGAACCGCGACGGGGTCCGACCCGAGGCTGGCCCCGCTTGGGGGAAGCGCGGATGCCCCGCCCGAGCTCTTTGCGACATTGAAGGACATGTTGGGGCAGCACAGATTGAGCTCGATGGCGTGGGCGCCCGCGTCGGCAAACTTCTCCGCCATGCGTACCCAGCCGCAAAGCCCTTCCTCGCCCGTATACGCCATGTTTGCGAAAAGGACGAGGCTCCCCGTGCATCGGCGGGCTTCCCGCATGAGCCGCAGACCCGCTTCGACGTCCAGCCTCGTCTCCGCCGTGAAAACGTGGTACCCCTCCTTGGAGAGCCAGCGATATCGGGGAGGCAGGTTGACGTATGGCGAGGGATCCATCGAGAGCTTGATGCTCGCCGCCGCCCATCCGCAACGCTCCGCCTCAACGAGCTGACCCACCGACTTCGTGCATGGACCGGACCCCACGATGAACGGGTTGCGCAGCTTCAAGCCGCCGGCTTCGACGGGGAGATCGACTTCAAACTTCGACGATGCCACGGGTCATTCCTCGAATCGCACCGCCCGGCCGAGCCTGGCGGACTCGTAGATCGCTTCGCACAGGAGAAGCGCCCGCAGACCGTCCTCCGCACGCACGCCGGAAGCGCACGGACGATTCCGAAGCACACAGTCCACGAAATGGGCGATCTCGTTCGGGTAGCCTAAGGAGAGTTCTTCGTCCACCGCAGGACGGGTCCAGCCGGTGGTCATGTCGGCCTTCTCGATCGCGTAGCGGTAGCCCAGCTGGGAATAAACGCTGATCGGCGAGCCCTGGGAGAGGTTGATCTTCATCACGCCCAGACTCCCGTAGATCTCCACAACATCATCCAGCCCGCCGACCGTAACGTAGTTCCCCTCGACGAGAGCCCGCGTCCCATCTTCGAACGTGAGGACGGCAACGGCCCAGTCCTCGCCTTCGTAATCGGTGTGGAGGAGATTCCTGGGACCTCCACCCGAGCAGACGGCGGACACCTCGACAACCTTCTGGGGCTCCTTGAGGTGACACACGCAGGCCAACGGGTGAATGCCCAGATGGATCATCGCGCCCCCGCCGCACGTGCTCAGCTTCTGCGCGTAAGGCGAGTGCGTCCCGCTGTGGGTTTCCTTTGCCTTAAGGAAAAGGAGATCGCCCAGCGCGCCTTCCGCGATGATCTCGCGGGCGCGAAGGAGGGCCGGGGCGAAGACCCAGTCCTCGGCGTACATGAGGCTGACACCCGCCTCGGCCGCCGCCTTGACCATGGCCTTGGCGTCGCTCGACGTGGTGGCGAGGGGTTTCTCACAGACGATCGCCTTGTGCGCGGCGGCGCACGCCAGGACCACCTCACAGTGGAGATGGTTGGGCACGCAGACGCTCACGAGGTCCACTCCCCCCTTTGCAAGCATCTCTCGATAGTCGCCGTACACTTCGGGGATCGCGTTCTCCCGGGCGAAGCGGGCCGCCCTCTCGGCATCCCGGGACGCCACCGCGACCACCGCCGCGTCCGGGCAGCGCCGGTAGGCGTTGGCGTGGAGATGCGCCGCAAAGTGCGCCCCAACGATCCCGACGCGAACTTGAGCCATGTTGCCCGTCCCTTTCGTCCCTTCGATATCGAGAGTTCTCCCCGTCGTGCAACGAAGCCCCTCGCAACCCATCCTACGCGAGAACTGACAAAATATTCAACGGAATTACGCTTCCTGCGGATTCGCGACTCAAACGCCTTGCCGTGGCAACACGAGCCAGCCAGAATATCGGCCTCGGCTCTTTACGGGCAACATTCGACTTGGAGGGTACAAGCGTGAAAACGCGCCCGCTCCTGGCAGCTCTTGTCATCTCCATCGCCAGCGGAGCGTCCTCGGAAGAATTCATTCCAGGCGGCGACTTCGAGAGTCAAAGACCGCTGGCAGATTGGACGGTTCAGGCCCAAGGGGCGAAGGCCGAAATCCAACGTCTCGCGGGCCGCTGGATCCCCGTGACGGTCACGTTCAACAGCGAGGACTGCTCGAAGGTGATCGTTTACATCGGGGCGTACGCGGGGCCGACGGGGCGCTGCTGGGTGGACAACGTACACGCGAACGGGTTCACGGTGAAGAATCCCTCGTTCGAGGAGCCGACGGCGGACGGGAAGTGGGTCGCGGGATGGGGCGCGGATCGGCCGGGGGAGTGGATGCACGTGACCCGAAAGCGCGCCAGCGACGGGAAGGTGTCAGTGATGTATCACGACGCATCCTACGCGGCGCAGATGATCCGCCTCTCGCAGGTGGTCGATGTCCATCCGAACACGGAGTATTCGTACACGTATGACTTCTACATGGACGACGACTTCTACGGAGCGATCCGCTGCTCGGTGATCGCTGGTCCTCCGGCGGAGTACCGCGTGCTCGGGGGGATGAGCGCCGTGGGCGGGGTGAAAGGCCGGGAGATCGACGACCTCATCGCGGACCGGTCACAGGCGGGTTATCAGCAGTGCAACCTCACCCTGGCGGGCGGGACCGCGACCTTGTCCCGGACAGCGATGGTCCCGGCATCGACACACCTGGAAGCGGGGATCGCCGTCAAGACGAAGGATCTCAAAGGGAAAGTGACTCTTTCGGCGATGGACGAAGCTTCGGGGAAGGTGTTGGCAGAGGCGTCGCTCACCAATTCGGGAGGACGATGGGAAAGAATCAAGGTGAAGCTTGTAAGCGCATCCGACGAACTGCGCTTCCGTCTCTCCGGCGAAGGAGAAGGAACCGCCCTCTTGGACGGAGCATATCTTTCACGCCCACTGCTTCGTCCGGCGGTACAGTCGGTTCAGTGGGCCGGCGTGTCCAGCGACTTCGCTTTGTCGGCGGAGCTCGCCTACGTGCTGGAAGGCGATCCGGGGGACGTGCTGACGACGGGGCTTGCGATCCTGCGGAAAGATCTGGCGAAGCTGGGACCGACGCTCGCGCAGGAGCCGGTTGCAGACGCTCCGATCGTGATCGCAATCGGGGACGCCGCCACGGACGCGCCTGCGGACAGGAGCCCGGAGGGGTACTATCTCAAGGTGGACGCGGCGGGGGTTCGGATCGCGGCGCAGACGGAGCGGGGCGCTTTCTACGGCATCATGACACTGGTGCAGCTCCTCGCAAGCGACGCCGACGGCAAGCCTGTCGTGATCGGATCCGAGATCACGGATTGGCCTGACCTCCCTTGGCGGGCGCTCAACCGCGGGTCGGCGGGGCTCACCCCTGAGTGGATGGCGCGGCGAAAGCTCAATGTGGCGTTCCACGTCAACGAGAAGGAAATCCCCGATTTTCGCCGACACGCGATCATGCCGATCCCGCACGACAACATCACGCACTATCCGCTGCGCCGTCGGCGGCCCGAGGACACGGGGGTGCTCCACGATCCGAACATGGCGGAGGGGGTCGGGGAGACCGACGAGCTCACGCTTCGGGGCGAGACGCCCGTGGAGTTTTCGGGGCGCAATGTCCTCAGGACAACGCTCACGGACGTGATAGTGCGGAGCCTGGACGGGAAGACCACATACGAACTCGACAAGGATTTCCGCCTGATCGAGGGGGAGATCGGGACGGGAACGTTCCCTTCGGGGGTGATGAGCTACGACGACAACGCGAAGCCGTTTGCCGTCGCTCGCGTCGCGTCAGGCCGGATCAGCGACGGCGAGCTGGTGAAGGCGACGTACGAGCACGTGCCGGCGCACTCGGGCTTCGCGGCGCTGTGCTTGGCGGAGCCCGCCCCGCAGGAGGCGATCGCGACGCTCGCCAGGCAGATGGTGGCGAAGGGCGAACTCCCCTACATCGGACTCCACGTGAGCGAGGCGCCCGCGATCATCGGGAAGGGCCCGCGCTGCCAGGCGACGGGGAAGAACGCATCGGAGCTCCTGGCGGCGTTCTATGAGAAGCTCGACCGGGCGGTCAAGGAGGCGAATCCTGCATGTCGGATTATCGCTTACGCGGACGACTACATGCCCTGGCAGCACTCGCCCCGCAGCGGCTTGGCGGACGTGGCGGAGATGTTGCCCAAGGACGCGATCCTGCACTGCTGGGACTACGCCGCGAGCCAGGCGGTCCCGTTCAACGCCAAGTGCGCAAAGCTTTGGACGGGGCTGGGACACGAGTTCCTGCTGATGGGATGGTACGACTACACGAACCTCCGCACGGTTGCCGCGGCGGCGCTGTGGGCGCGCTCGAAAGGGATGCCCTGCCTGGGCACGAGCTCATGGGCGTACAACCCGGACCGCGCCATGAAGGAGCCAGGGTCGTTCATCGAGGAGACGGCGGCCTGCGCGTGGCGGGTCCCGCGTCCGGGCGAAAACGGGTACATCGACTTCGAAGCTGAACTCACGAAGATCGGCGGGAAGGCGTCCGCCAGGACGCTAGGACCTTGAGTGGTGCCCGCTACTCTGAACTCAGGCATCGAAGGCTTCGACGGAACGAACAACGTGCGAGATCTCTTGCGGGGCGAGCTCGGGGAAGACGGGGGGGGAGAGGACCTGGTTGGAGAGCGTTTCCGCATGGGGGAAGCGGCCTTGGGAGAGTCCGAGGCCGGCGAAGGCGGGGTGGAGATGGACGGGGACGGGGTAGTGGATCTGGGAGTCGATGCCTCGCTGGGCGAGGAAGGAGCGGAGGTCGTCGCGATCCTCGCACTTCACAACGAAGAGGTGATGGACGTGTTCGGTACCAGCGGGGAGAGCTAGGCAGCGGACGCGGCGGAGGTTGGAGAAGCCTGAGTAGTAGAGGCGGGCGATGCGGCGGCGGGAAAGGTTCCAGGCATCGAGCTGGGGGAGCTTGACGCAGAGGACGGCGGCCTGGAGCTCGTCCAGACGGGCGTTGGGTCCGAGAACGTCGTGGTAGTAACGGTCGCGCTGGCCGTAGTTGCGGAGCATACGGAGGGATGCGGCAAGGTCGGTGTCATCGGTTACGACGGCGCCGGCCTCCCCGAAGGCGCCCAAGTTCTTGCTGGGATAGAAACTGAAGCAGCCCGCGTCGGACCAGGCGCCGGCTTTTTGTCCGTGAGGATGGCGCCGTGGGCCTGGCAGGCGTCTTCGACGAGGCGGCAGTTGTGCGTGGCAGCGATGCGGCGCAGCGCCTGCATGTCCACCATGCGCCCGTAGAGGTGAGTGGCGAGGATGACCTTGGTCCGGGAGGTCAGGGACGACTGCAAAGCGGCGAGGTCCATAAGACCGCTATTCGGGTCGATGTCGATGAGGAGGAGATCGGCGCCGGCAAGGCGAGCAGCAAGTGCACCATAGACGACGTTGGCGGCGGCGGCGACCTGGTCGCCGGGACCAACACCAAGGGCCTTGAGCGAAAGCGTGAGCGCGTCCATGCCAGAGCCTGTGCCAACGCAGAAGCGCACGCCGCAGTAGGAAGCCCAGGCCTGCTCGAAATCGCGGACGCGATCCCCGAGCACGAACCTGCCCCGGTCCAGGACGGCAGCAATGGCGGCGTCGAGCTGGGCACGGAGGGGCTGGGTCTGGCGTCGGGAATCAAACAACGGGATCATGCTGAAGATCCCAGTAGTGTTGACGGTGTTGGCGGTAAAAGGCGACGGTGCGGCGGAGGCCTTCGTCGAAGGTGAGCGCAGGGCGCCAGCCGGTGAGAGAGCGGAAGGCGCTGGAATCGGCCCAGTAGTCGCCGACCTCGATGGTACGCTCCTGGCGGGGGAAAGGGATGTGCTGGATGCCGCCGGTGCCGCACGCGCGGACGACGGCGAGGGCGGAATCGACGACGCTCAGGGGGGAATCGCCGCCGAGGTTGAACGCGTGGCCGAAGGCACTCTCGCTCGCCAGGGCTAGGAGCATGGCCTCCACGACGTCATCGACATAATTGAAGTCCCTGAGCTGGGCACCTTCGCCATAGACGGGGATGGCCTGATCGTCCATGGCAAGGCGGATGAACCAGTTGAGGAAGCCTTGGTGGTTGCGCCTCATGAGGTGCCGCGGGCCGAAGGTGTTGGTGAGGCGGAGGCTGCAAGTGCGCAGACCGTAGAGGCGGTGATAGAGCAGGTGGTACATCTCGGCGGCGAGCTTGTTGACGCCGTTGACGTCGATGGGGTTGAGCGGGTGGGACTCGAAGACAGGGAGCGCGGCGGCGCGACCGTATTGCCCTCGGGTGCCGGCAAAGAGGACGGCGACGGACGGATTGTGCCTGCGACAGGCCTCAAGCAAAGCCAACGAGCAGTGACAATTGAGATGGAGGTCGAGGTGGGGGTCGGCTAGGCTGTTAGTGTGACTGACGTGTCCGGCGAGGTTGAAAATGAAGTCCGATCCCTGGACGAGCCGATCTATGCGCTCTGCGTCGCCGACGTCGGCGATGTGGAGGTCGACCTTGTCGCGGATGCTGTGGATGTTGAAGAGGTTCCCCCCACATGCGGGAAGAAGGGCGTCGACGATCCGGACGCGAGCATCGAGGTCAATGAGGCGGTGGGCGAGGTTGCTGCCGATGAAGCCCAGTCCGCCCGTGATGGTGACGGTTCTTCCACGGTAGATGTCGGACAGATCGGTCATGCGTGGCTGAATCTCCGGGTTCACGTTCCGCTTCCAATGAGTGCGAGCTTCCCGGTGACGCGGCGACACGACGTCCGCCTTACGAGGACGTGATAGAGCCAGTACCAGTGGAGCTCTAGAACGGCGTGAGCGATGCGCGGGGCGCGGAAGAACTGCGAGTGACCGTAGGGCCTGGGATAGTGGTGCACGGGGGTCTGGGCGATCTTGAAGCCCTGGTCGTGCACCTTGGAGAGGATCTCGGCGCCGACTGTTCCCCCGACGGATCGGAGGGGCATGAAGGCTTCGACGACGTGACGGCGAAAGAGGCGGAAATCGCAATCGACGTCGCGGACAGTGAGCCCGAAGAGGATGCGGGAGCAGGTTTGGTAGAGGCGTCCTTCGAATATCCTGACGGCGTGGTCGCTGCGGGAGAGCTTGAAGCCGTTGACCATGTCGGCGCCGTCCAGGCGGTCCAGGAGGAGCTCGAGCTCGGCGGGATCGTATTGAGCGTCGCCGTCGGTGTAGAAGACGAGGTCGCCGGTGCTGTGGAGGAATCCGGAGTTGAGGGCGGCACCGTAGCCGCGGTTGCGGGGGTGGTGGACCGTTCGTATGCGCGAGTCGGAGGCGGCTAGACGGTCCAGAACCTGGGCGGAATCGTCCTCGCTGCCGTCGTTGACAAGGATGATTTCCCAACGGTCGAAGTTGCGCTGAAGAACGGCGGAGGCCTCCGCGACGAGCTTGCCGATACTGCGGGCGTCGTTGTAGACCGGGAAGAATGCCGAAATGCTTTCAGGTCTTCTCTGACACACCGGCGCTCCCCGCGTGCGGAAATGCGCCAAGAACCGGCCTCAAGTGGCGAATAGCCCATGAGCCACGGTAACGGGAGAGGAGGCGAAGTCAAGAGAAGAGTCACCGATGACCCACAGAAGGAACAGAGGAGGGGGTGGCCTGAGCGATCAGGTGCTTGAAGGGACGGAGCTGGACACGTATGTTGGACGCAGCAAAGATAGGGAACAGGTGACAGGTGAGGGCGGGATGCGGATGAAGGTGTACGACACCGTGACGGCGTGCGAAGGCGGGGGGGCATGGGAGGCGATCCGCGACAAGGGCAACCCGTGGACGGACCTCTCGTTCCTGAAGGCAACGGAAGAAGCCGGGGTGGTGCCATGCCAGCACCGGTACTTCGAGTTCCGGCAGGACGGGCAGACCGTGCTCACGATGTCGGGGGCCGTGCTGATCAACGATCTGGTGATGTTCGGGGGGGAGGGGGTGAAGAAGGCCGCGGGGCTCGTGCGGAAGCTGGCGCCTTCGTTTCTGAGACCCAAGACGCTGGAGATCGGACCGCTGCTCGGGCTGGGGACGTCCATCTCACAGTCAGCGGAGGCGACGCCCGCGACGCGGCTCGAGGCGGTCAAGGCGATCCAGGGATACGCGCGCGAGCAGGAGATCGACCTGGTGGTGGTTCGAGATTTCAGGGGGGCCAGAGGCGCCATGGAGGGGGCGCTTGAGGAGGCGGGGTTCCGGGCGTTGTTCAACCTGCCGGTGGCGCAGATGGAGATCGCGTGGGACACGTTCGAGGAATACGAGAGGGCGCTGAAGCACCGGTTCGCGAACAACATGCGCCGGAACATGAAGAAGAAGAGGGAACACGGCATCCGGAGCGTGGTTACGCGAGACGGTCTGGGGATGCTTGAGCGACAGCTGAGACTTTATGAGAACGTGCGCAGCAGGTCGCCGCGATTCAGCCGGGACGCGATCGGGGAAGCACACTACCGAGCGATGGTGAAGCACTTCGGGAGGCATTGCTTCTGGCTCCAGTATTTCCTCGGGGAGACGCTGGTGGCGTACATGCAGTTCCTCCGATATGGAAAGCTCCTGGTGGCACAGTACGTGGGGATGGACTACGACGTCGCCAGAAGGGCGGGGCTCTATTTCAACAGTTACTACGATTTGGTGCGGCTGGCGATCGAGCAGGGCCTGGGGACGGTAGACATGGGGCTGACGACCTACGAGGCAAAGTCGGCGGCGGGGTTTTCCGTGCTTCCCCAGGTGATGTATGTCTGGACGCCAAACAGGATGCTGCTCACGACGGCGGCGGTCATGTGGAAGCGGATGACGCATTACGAGATCGAGCGATGTCATCACGCCTTCAAGGACGAGAAGTATCAGACTATCTGGGATGGCAGGACATCAGACGGGAGCGAATGGACGGAAGCGGCGGGAACTCAAGGAGATTGA
Source organism: Planctomycetota bacterium (assembly GCA_043803205.1). Classification (GTDB taxonomy): domain Bacteria; phylum Planctomycetota; class DG-23; order JAZDKG01; family JAZDKG01; genus JAZDKG01. The sequence goes on along the minus strand of JAZDKG010000192.1, from coordinate 374 downwards.
TGGTCGATTCAACTCCGGGGATGGGTAGAAGGAAGTCACCTGCCCATCGGCAGGCAGGCAAGTGACAAGTCGGGGGTCAGGGAGAGCGACGGCAACAACGACCGGCGGCGCATGTCGGGGATTGTCTGCGCTCCTCGGGAACGCAGTCAACGGCATAGACATAGGCGATCCGCCGGGGGAGGAAATAGCGGGGGACGGCCTTGACGCACCCTCTGTGCCGGCAAACGATGAAAGTGGTGCCCCCTACAGGGCTCGAACCTGCGACACGCGGATTAAGAGTCCGCTGCTCTGCCAACTGAGCTAAGGGGGCGACATATCTATAAGTCGATGGGGGAAGATTGTCAATAGCGCAGATGCGGATGTTCGCGGGATGG
>JAZDKG010000191.1:0-2882 GCA_043803205.1 Planctomycetota bacterium | reverse complement strand
AGGAAGCGGGTGCTGCGAATCGCGCCGGCGCCAGCGCTAGCGGCGTGCGCAAGCGTGGTGTTAGCGATCGCGGCGGTCGCGGTCCCGGCGGCGGTTCGAGCGGGGGCGACGGAGGTCCCGATGGCGGAGAAGATCGATCGGATGCTTGACGCGGGGACGCTGACGCCGGGCGCGGCGATGCAGGTCCTAGCACAGGCTTGCCCTGGCTTTATTGACGTTCGTGTAACGAAAGAAATTCCTCACGCCAAGACGCAAAGTGCGCAAAGAACGCTATGCCCTGATTTCGCCGGCGCAAATTTCGAAGCTTATACGAAAGCCAATAACGGTTTGGCGGGTGAAGGATGGAAGAAGGGCTGAAGGAGCTTGTGCGTTTAGCGGAGGGGGACGGCGCAAACGCGGTCCAGGTGGTGGATTCGCTCTTTGAGCTGGGGGTGAGCCGGCGGGCGAGCGACATTCACATCGAGCCGACGGAGACGGGGGTGAAGGTGCTCCTGCGGATCGACGGGGTGCTGCGGGAGGCGGGGGAGCTTCCCCTTCGCGCGATGCCGTATATAGCGGGGCGGATCAAGGTCTTGAGCGACCTCATCACGTACCGGAGCGACTTAGCCCAGGAAGGGCGGATCCGCTACGAGAGGAACGGGAGCGCGGTGGACCTGCGGGTGTCGGTGTTCCCGCTAGCGTGCGGGGAGAAGGTGGTGGTGCGGGTTTTCGATCCGAGCGAGAGGCTGAGGGCGCTCGAGCGCCTGGGGCTGCCGGAGGCGATCCTTGAGACGCTTCGGGGGACGTTGGCGGCGAACGACGGGATGATCCTCTTCACGGGACCGGCGGGGAGCGGGAAGACGACGACGATCTACGCGTGCCTTGCGGAGCTTGCGGGCGGGGAAGGGGGGAGGCGGTCAGTAGTGACGATCGAGGACCCGATCGAGCTGCGCATCGCGGGGGTGACGCAGACGGAGGTAAACGCGCGAGCGGGGCTCACGTTCGCGTCGAGCCTAGCGCACCTGCTGCGGCAGGACCCGGAGGCGCTGGTGGTGGGGGAGATCCGGGACGCGGAGACAGCTAGAATCGCGATCGAGGCGTCGCTGACGGGGCACCTCCTGCTTTCGACGATGCACTGCGGGAACTGCGCGGGGGCGTTCTCGCGGTTACTCGACATGGGGATCGAGCCGTATCTCGTGACGAGCAGCGTGAAGCTGGTGGTGGCGCAGAGGCTTTTGCGGAGGCTCTGCGAATCGTGCGGAGGGGAAGGGGGCGCGTGCAAGGCGTGCGGGGGGACGGGATACCGGGGGAGAGTGCTCGCTGCGGAGGCGCTTGGGATGAGCGAGAGCCTGAGGCGCGCGGTGTTGGCGAAGGCGGACGCTGGGGAACTCGAAGGAATCGCGCGGGAGACGAGGTGCGGGGGGTCGCTCCGCGAGGCGGCGGTCGCGCTCGTCGAGCGGAAAGAGACGAGCCTTGAGGAAGTGAAACGCGTTTTCGGGCGGATCGATGGAAGCGGGTGAGAGAACGACTTTTCGCGTGCGTGCAGCGGACCAGGACGGGAACGTCTATGAGGGGATCGTGCGGGCGGGATCGGAAGGGGAGGCGGTTGCGGCGCTTCGAGCGAGGGGGCTCATAGACGCGGAGGCGGAAGTCGCGGAGGGGGAGCGGACGCCCGCCGAGGGCGAGGTTGAGAGGGCGTGGGGCGAGTTCGTGAAAACGCTTGGGAGGCTCCCAAGGGGCGGGAGGGGGTTCGGGGCGGCCATCGAGGAGGCGGCGGCGATAGCTCAGCGGGGGGAGCTTGATTTGAGGAGGGAGAGCTACGGGGCGGGGGAGGATGCGGAGGAATTCTTGAGGGCGGTCAAGGAGGGGGTGGGGAGGACGGGGAGGGCGCCTGACCTTGAGGGGGCGTATGCGGCGCAGGCGTCGGCGGAGGAGAGGTGGCGCCTAGCGGCGCGGCCGACGTTTACGCTCTTGGGGACAGTTTTGGGGGTGCTAGCGGCGCTGTGGGGCGTGGGCGTGATCATCGTTTGGCCGACCGTCACGAGCGTCAGCTACGGGTTCTTCGTTACCTATGACATCCGGTTTCCGGGGATGGCCAGTCCAGCAGCCATGGAGATTTTCGTTGTTTTAGGGTGGGTTGTTTTCCTGGGTATTCTCTCGAACTTCGTTGCGTATGTGCTGTGGAGGGGCGGGGCGGAGGGGGTTGGGGAGAGGTGGCCGCTCCTTGGGCGGGTGCTGCGGGCGCGCTCGCGGGGGAGGTTCTTGGCCGCTCATGCGGTGTTAGCGGAGAGTGGGATTGAGGCGCGTCAGGCGGCGAGGATCGCAGCGGAGCTGTCGCGGAGCCGACGGATGATCAAGCGGGCGCAGAGGATTGCCGGAGGGGATTTGGGCGCGGGGGATTATTCGGCGGCGGTCAAGCTATGCGTCGGGAAAGGGGTGGGCGAGGCAGCACTGGATGCGCGCCGGCTCGCATATGAGGCGAGCGACGTCCTATCGGCGCAGGCGGAGAACGGAATCGCGCAGACGGGGGCGCTGTGCGCCCGGGCAGCCGTCGCGGGCCTGGGGGTGAGCACTGTCCTTGCAGGTCTTTGGATCGTAGTGAGCGTGTGGCCCGGCTTCGCGTTTATCTCGCTCATGACACTTATGAATCAATTGGGAGGGAAGTGACCGTTGCCAGGCGAGGCGTTTGAAGTTGAAGGGTTCGATGAGACGGGGAACCGGTATCGGGCGAGGGTGACGGCGCAGTCTCAGGAGGAGGCGGTGCGGACGGTGGCGCTGAGGGGGTTTTCGGATGTCAGGGTGGTGGGGCGGCCGGGAGGGGAGAGGCGAGAGGGCAAGGGCGTTGAGCTCGCTCAGGTCTGCCGGGAGTTGGCTTCGATTCTCGAAGCGGAGGTGTCGCTGCC
>JAZDKG010000190.1:0-6036 GCA_043803205.1 Planctomycetota bacterium | reverse complement strand
GCGAGCGACATGGCCGAGGCGTAGCCGATGTGTCCGTAGCGGAAGCCCTGCTCGAAGATGTGGAGCATCACGACATAGACGCCCTCGCGGATCTTGGGGTTCCCCATGACGATGACCTGATCGAAGATGCCGAACATCCCGATGAAGCTGAGGACCGTGATGACGATCCACGTGGGGATGAGGAGGGGGAAGGTGACGTGTCGGAACTTGCCCCAGTTGCCGGCGCCGTCGATCTCGGCCGCCTCGTAGAGGGTCGGATCGATGCCGGTGAGGCTGGCGAGCCAGATGAGGGCGGATGAGCCGCTGCCCATCCAGAGGCCGACGCAGACGAAGACGAAGCGCGCCACGAAGGGGTCGCCGAGCCACGAGACGGCGCCTTTGCCCGCCATCGAGAGGATGGGAGAGACCAGGACGTCGAGCTGGCCGTCGGGCTTGAGGATCCAGAGCCAGATGGCGCCGATGACGGGCCAGGAGAAGAGGGAGGGGACGAAGCAGACGGCCTTGTAGGCGGTCTGGAGGCGGCGGCTCTTGACCTCGTTGAGGAGGTAGGCGAGGGTGGGCGCGGGGAGCTGTCCGAGTAGGAAGCCGATGAAGAAGAACTTGAGGGTGTTGGAGAGCCCGAGCCAGAACTGCGCGTCGCGCGGGATCTTGGCGAAGTTGTCGAGGAGGACGAAGGGGGCGTCGCCGCGGACGAGCGTCCCAAGGTCGTGCCGGTAGAACGAGAGCTTCATGGACCAAAGGAGCGGATAGTAGGTGAAGGTCGAGAAGAGGAGGACCGCAGGGAGGAGGATGAGGTAGAGGGTTGTGCGCCCGCGCTCCTGGAAGGAATCGAGGACGGAGAAGAGGGCGACCCAGAAGAGCGCGATGGCGCCCAGGGCCATGCGGACGGCGTTTCGGCCGTAGGGGTCGGAGGGGGCGAGCCCGCAGAACACGATCACCGTAACGGCGGCGACGGCGAGGAGGAAGAAGACCAAGCCCTCAAGCCGCGCCCCGTCGAGGACCTGATACAGGCCCGGACACAGGAGGGCGAGGCGTCGCGGGCGACGCGCGGAGTCCCTTGCTGCATCGCGACCGCTCATCCCGAGCCCCCTTGCTTGCGGGCGGCTTCATCCATCTGGCGGACGAGGACGGTCGTTTCGCCCACGATCATGTTGGCGGGATTGGCGCTCCCGCGGGCGAGGATCTTGTCGAACCAGGCGCGCGCCTCGTCGGGGCGGCCGCGGTCCGAGGCGATGCGTCCGAGGAAGTAGTAGGCCACGAGCTCGAGCTCCCCGTCGTAGTCGGGGAGGGACACCTCGGAGAGGTACATCACGCCGTCGGGGTGCTTGTCGAGGAATTCGCGGAAGAGGGACTCGGCCTTGTCGAGGTTGTGCCACTGGTCGTAGGTCAGGAAGGCGATCTTGAGCTGGGCAAGCGCGCCGAGGGGGAGGTCGGCGTAGCGCGAGGCGATCTCCTTGAAGGTCGCGAGGGACTCGTCGACGCGCTCGAGCATGTAGTGCCCGATGGCTTTTTCGTAGAGGCGATCGGCGGCGAGGCGTCTGCGGGCGCGGGAGAACGCGCGGAAGGCGGGCGGGAGCAGCGCCACGAGGAGCACCGCTAGGACGATCCAAAGAATCAGTCGCTTCGCTTTCACGAGTCGGACCTTTTTCGGGACGCGGCGAGCTCGGTCTCGTACGCGTCGAGGATTCGCACGAATCGGCTCTCGGCCGCGTCGAGGGCGGCCTGCGCTGTCGGGTAGCGGTCGAGGTAGTAGTCGACGAAAACTTCAGCGAGGTTACGCGTGATCTCGCTCCAGGACGCCACGGAGGGGGGAGGGACGACGTAGGGGTCGAGCGGTCGGGCCAACTCCTCGATCCAGGGATCGACCTTGGCCTCGGAGACGACGTCGCTACGCAGGGTCATCCAGGGGGTGTCGGTCTGGTACAAGCCGAAGCGGCCGATGTAGCGTTCCCTGCCGTTGCCGCGTTTGCTAAAGGCCTGCGTGAGGGCCTCCGGCGAGAGCCAGTATTCGAGGAACTTCCAAGCCGCGTCCTTATCTTTGCAGGTCTTGAGGATGCAGCGGGGGCCGCTGAGGAAGGTCGTGGTGCCGTAGATGCCCTTTCGGCGGAAGTCGTCGTCTTTCCAGAGGAAGGGGATGGGCGTCGTCTTGTCGAACATGCCGTATTGGAGAGCGACGCCCTTGTAGAAGTTCGGGTAGATCCCGTACGTCATGCCGCCGCGGCGCTCGGCGAAGAACCGGGTGCCCGCACCCATCTCGTCGGTCCGGTACATGACGTCCTTTCCGAAGAGCCCTTCCTTGTAGCACTGTTTGATGAAGTCGAGCGTTTCGGCGGCTTCCGGGACGTTAAAGGCGGGGGCGACCTTACCGCCCGGCAGGACTTTGATCCATCGGACGCCCGCCGCGAAGAGGAACGGCTCGATGCTCCCCGTGTGCTCGCCGCGCGCGGTCTTCATCTCGATGCAGAAGCCGTAGGTATCGTCCTGACCGTTGCCGTCGGGGTCACGGAAGGTGAAGGCACGCCAGACTTCGCGGGCCTGGGCCCAGGTGGTCGGGACGGGGAGGCCCAGCCGTTCGAGCCAGTCGCGGCGCACGCCCCACATCGCGGGGCCGTGACGCACCGCGGAGAGGCACAAGACCTCGCCGTTCACGCCCCGGCAAAGGTCGAGGACCTCCTTATTGATGTGTCCCTCCCGGTAAGCTTTCCACTTCTCGATGTATGGGTCGAGGGGCTCGAGGAGGCCATGATCGTACCAGTAGGCGATATCCTCGGGGGTGAGCTGGATGGTGTCGGGCGATTCGCCGGCCACGGCGCTGGCGACGTATTTCTGGAGGTAGTCGCCGACGGTGGTCTTGACCTTGAGGCGGAGGTTCCCCCAGCCCTGCTTTTCGGCGTATTCGGCGAAGCGCTGTTCCTCCCACCATCCGCGGCCGCCTTCCTCGTCGCCGGCGACGGGCGAGGCGGTTTTGGTCATGCGGACGTAGCGCACGCGCGGCTTGCCGCCGGCGGCCCGGCCGACGGAGAGCGCCCCCCATGTCAGAGCGGCCGACAGCGCGCCGACCACCGGCAAGAGGAGGTATGGCTTCATCAGGGTATGCCCATCCCCGCGGTCCCCTCATCCACGCAAGCTCATGCAACCATGCGAGAGCCGCTGTCCGCGATCCGACCGTCCCGGTCCAGTTGTAGCGCGTCACCCTCCGGGATCAAGCGGGAAGTGGCTCCGAGGTTTCACGGAAAAGAGTCAGGAGCGCGGGAGGAGCCCGGCCTCTTCCATGACCTTGCGCACGCGGGCGGCGGGCGCGTCATCGAGGTCCTTCATGTGCGACGGATGGAAGCGCCCCGGGAAGCCGAGGAGGTTCATCGCGACGGTGAAGGCGGGGAAGACCGAGAGGGGGAGAAAGTCGTTGCGGAGGGCGGTCATTTTGCGCTGACGGCGCGTGACCGCGTCGAAGTCCCCCTTGGCGTAGGCCGTCTTGATTTCCGCGAGCCACGCGGGCATCACGGAGAAGAACCCGTCGAGCTGCATCGTGATTCCGTAGCGCAGGAAGACATCGACGAGGTCGTACTGGGCGCTGATGACCTCGAAGCCGGTCCCGCAGGTGAGATCGAAGAGCTGTCTCACGAAGGCGGGCTCGTGGGAGCACTTCGCGCCTGCGATCTTCGGGTGCTTGGAGAGCTCGAGCATCGTGGGGAGCTCGATCTTCACCTTCGTCACCTGGGGGAGGTCGTAGAGGTAGAAGGGGAGAGGCGACGCGTCGGCGAGCTTCGTGAAGTAGTGGATGAGGTCTTTCTGGGATGAGAAGAAGTAGAAGGGGGTCGTAGCGGCGAAGGCGTCGATTGGAAAGTCCCGGACGGCTTTCATCCGCTCGAGGGTGCGCTCGAGGCTGTTGTCGCCGACGCCGACCATGATCTTGGCCTTGCCCGAGGCTTCCTGGGCGGCGACTTCGACGGAGCGGATGTAGGTTTTCCATGTAAGGGCGGGCATCATGCCCATGGAGCCCGACACGAGGAAGCCGTCGATCCCGTGCTCAAGCTGGTGGCGGACGTGGAGGCGGAAGCTCTCCTCGACGAGGTCTCCGCTCTCATCGACGGGGGTGCCGAGCGCCGTGATGAAGGCCGCTGAGTTCTTCGGGAACATCCTCGCCCCTTTCTCCGGAAAGTTAGCTCATGGTCTCGTTCGCGCCCACTTCTACCGCTTCGCCGGTGATTGCGCAAGGGGCTTTGGCGCTTGACGCTAGGGAAGACGGGTCCACAATACTCTCTTCATGGCGTAGCGAGTCCGATCATCTGCTCGTTGGGAGGGTCCGCTGTGGACAAGAGCAGCTACGGAAGGACCGTCTTTCTGCTTGGCGCTGACGCGTCATGCCATACAGGGGCACCGCTGCTGGCCGATTTCCTGGTACAGGCGAGAAGGTTATGTGGCCGAGGAGGCCTAACCTATCAGAGTGAATTCGAGAAGGCTTTTGCATGGATTGACCACCTGCGGTCATCGGCGTACTACATCGACCTCGACCTATCCAACATAGAACACGTTTTCTCTATGGCCGCCCTTGCACAGGAAACTGGGGACCCAAAGGGCGAGGAGATCCTAGATGCTCTGAGGAAAATCATCTGGGAAACACTGGACAAGTCAATAGAAGTCACGAAAGAGGGGCTATATACGGTGCCGGACCCCCCGTACGAAGCCTTCTGTCGTTCGATCACGGGCGGGAAGACAAATTCGAGGGCCCCCAGTCTTGACCACGCCGTCATTACAATGAACTACGACGTAGTCCTTGATGACGCGATGCAACACCTCGGGATCCCAGTTTCCTACGGTCTTAGCAGCGAGAAGTACCCCACGGGGTTCCCTGTGCTTAAGCTTCACGGTTCTCACAACTGGGCTTTCTGCACGCAATGCAGCAAAGGAGCGAAACGGATTGTACACGTGGTTCCCCCGAGCCCTCTTCCACCAGGTCACGCATATGTCGATCAATCCAGTGGGCTAAGGGTCTCATATCCCATGGTTACGCAAACCCTGGCAAAGACGAAGTGTCCCATTTGCAGTACCGCGGGTACTCTCAGTCCTGCCGTGATCCCTCCGACATGGTCAAAGATGCCGACGCAGTATGGGTTCGATCAGGTGTGGCGCAAAGCAATCGACGTGATATCGAATGCCTCTCAACTAGTCATCATTGGCTACTCGATGCCTCCAACTGACACTTTCATTTCGTATTTGCTCGCCCTCGGTCTCCTGGAGAGAGCCACCCTAAGCAGAGTTGTCGTGGTGAATCCAGACGAGCGAGCAGAAGAACGGTACAAAGAGGTCTTTTCCCGAGGCGTACATGGCCGAGGCCAGTTACGATTCGTCAAGAAGACATTTCAGGGATTCCTGGTAGTCGACCATGAAGGCTTGCATCTGGGGAACATCCTCGAGAGGTAGGTACTCGCGCGCTCCTCGGGCAAAGAGCCATCCCTGATGGGGGTTCTCACCACAGACGGGATGAAGTGACTGTGGAAAGGTTATTCGGCCCTCTCGCATCGCTGGAAGTCAAGCGCTTCGAAGTGCCTTCTCGACGTCGGCCTTTTCGCTATTGAGTTTGGAGATCTCCGCGTTCAACTGGTTCAGGGTTTCCTGGTTCGTGGTCTCCTGTTTGCGAGCCACGAGATCCTTTATGCGAGCCACGAGCGGCTCGACGGCGGCCTTAGCTGCGGCGGCGGCCTGTTCGAGCTTGAGACGCTTCACCGCCCAGGGGAGAACGAGGGCGAGGAGCCCGATTCCGACGGCGACGCCGATGATGGTAAGGGTCTGCGAGCTTGCGGCGGACCAGGAGCGGTTTCGCTCGATCTCGCGGCCCTCGCGGCTTTCCACCGTGCGGCGCATCTCTTTCAGGGCCTTGTCACCCAAGGCGGTGATCTGCGTCGACCCTTGGCCTGCCGACGGGGCGAAGGCGGGCGCCTCTTCCTTCGCCAAGGCGCTCTCGTGGGTCACACCCAGCTTTTCGCTCGTCTCTCTCGATTTCTCGGACTGAACGAAGGGGTTCCAGGCCCCGCAGCC
>JAZDKG010000189.1:0-10143 GCA_043803205.1 Planctomycetota bacterium | reverse complement strand
CCGCCGTAGACCTCCATCGATCCCTCCGGTCCCTCGAGAGGCGCGAATACCCAGTCCGCCGTCCGCTGGAAGATCTCCGGCTGGAGGAACCCCGCCATCCCGTATACGCCCAGGCACGCCAGCGCGATCCAGCTCACCACGCCCATCACCATCGCCACGTACTTCATCGCGTCATCCTTTCGAGAGCTTGCCCGACTGATGACAGGCGGGCCGTTCTCAGCGACCCGCCAGGAGATCCTCCAGGAACCCCGTATGGATCGTCCCGCTGAGGAACTTCGTATGCGACAGGACCTCGAGGTGCAGCGGGATCGTTGTCTTGATCCCGCCGATCGAGAACTCCTCAAGCGCCCGTTTCATGCACGAAATGGCCTCCTCCCGCGTGCGGCGGTGCACGATCAGTTTGGCCACGAGCGAATCATAGTTGGGGGGGACGCGGTAACCGCTGTAGAGATGGCTGTCCAACCGCACCCCCGGTCCGCCGGGAGTGCTGTAGCCGTCCACCAGCCCGGGCGAGGGGGCGAAGTCGCGCGCGGGGTCCTCGGCGTTGATCCGGCACTCGATGGCCGCCCCCCGACAGCGCACCTCCCGCTGCCGGAGCCCCAGCTCCTCCCCGGCCGCTATGGCGAACTGCGCCTTCACGAGGTCGAGCCCCGTCACCATCTCCGTCACCGGGTGCTCCACCTGTATGCGCGCGTTCATCTCGATGAAGTAGTATCTGCCTCTCGGATCGACCAGGAACTCCACGGTTCCCGCATTCACGTAGTGGACCGCCCGCACCAGCTTGATCGCCGCGTTGCAGATGTCGTGTCGCAGCTCCTTGGTGATCCCAGGGGAGGGCGACTCCTCGATCAGCTTCTGATGCCGGCGCTGGACGGTGCAGTCCCTCTCGAAGAGATGCACCACGTTTCCCCGCCGGTCCGCGAGGATCTGGACCTCCACGTGCCGCGGGTTCACGAGGTATTTCTCGATGTAGACCGAGCCGTCCTTGAACGCCTTCTCCGCCTCGGAGCGCGCCGCGTGCAGCCCCTTGATGAGGCTCACGTCCGTGTGCGCGATCCGCATCCCCCGTCCGCCCCCTCCCGCGGCCGCCTTGATTATCACGGGGAAGCCGATCCGGTGCGCCACGCGCAGCGCCTCTTCCTCCGTCGCGACCACCTCGCTCCCGGGGACGATGGGGATCTTGCACTCCTGGGCCATTCTGCGCGCCGCGCTCTTGTTCCCGAGGAGCGCCATCACGTTCGCCGGGGGGCCGACGAACGTGATCTTGCACGATTCGCAGATCTCCGCGAAATGGGGGTCCTCGGCGAGGACCCCGTCGCCGGGGTGGATCGCCTCCACGTCGGCCACTTCGGCGGTCGAGATGATCCGCGCGTAGTTGAGATAGCTTTCCGAGGCCAGCGCCGGGCCGATGCAGTAGGCCTGGTCCGCCCGCTGCACGTGGAGGCTGTTGCGGTCGGCTTCACTATAGACGGCGACCGTCTCGATTCCCATCTCCCGGCACGCGCGGATGATCCGCAGCGCGATCTCACCTCTGTTGGCGATCAGCACCCGCTGGAACATGGTCGACCGTCACTCCACCGGCTCAATCCGGAAAAGCACCTGTCCGTATTCCACGGCGCTCCCGTTCTCCGCCGCGATCTCCACCACCCGTCCCCGCTGCTCCGCCTTGATCTCGTTCATCACCTTCATCGCTTCGATGATACACACGACCGTTTCTTCGTCCACCTCGTCCCCCACGGTGACGTAGGGCTCCGCGTCGGGGCTAGAGGAGCGGTAGAAGGTCCCCACCATCGGCGATACGATCGGGGTGACCCCCTTTTTCTCCTCCTTGAGCGCGGGGGCGGGGCTGTTGGCCGGCGGGGGAGCCGCGCCGGCGGGATTCACCGCCCGCACTGTCCCGTTCGCCGCCACCATCTCAGGGCGGATTTCATCCCCCACCTTCCGCAGTCGGATCTTCGTTTCGCCCTCCTTGATCTCCATCTCCGACAGCCCGTGCTCTTCCATGAGCGCCAAGAGCTCACTCAGGAGTTCAAGTTCCATGGCCTCTCTCCTGACCACAGTTTCTTGTGTCCCCGAGCCGCAAGACCCCCCGCGACAGTCTCGTGAGCCTGCGACACCCGTCTTTCGTCACCACCACCAAGTCCTCCACCCGCACCCCCACCTTGCCCGGGAGATAGATTCCCGGCTCGACGGAGAACACCATCCCCTCCGCAAGCCTCACCCTGGACCTCGACGACACCACCGGCAGCTCGTGGACCTCCAACCCGACTCCATGCCCCAGCCCGTGTCCGAACTGCCTGCTGTAACCCCGCTTCTCGATCAGCTCCCGGGCCGCCGCGTCCACCTCGCACGCCCGCACCCCCGGGCGTATCCTCTCAATCGCTCGCTCCTGCGCCTCGCGCACGAGCCCGTAAAGCCTCCTCACCTCTGACTTCACTGTACCCGCGCCCACCATCCGCGTCAAGTCACTGTTATACATCCCCAGACGCGCCCCCCAGTCCACAAGGACACTCGAGCCGGAGGCGATGCGCTTCTTTCCGGGGCGCCCGTGGGGGAGGCTCCCCCTCTCATCCACAAGGATGATCGTCTCAAACGCCGGACCGCGTGCGCCTCGACGGCGCATCTCGTATTCCAGAAGTCCCGATAGATCCGTCTCGCGCCACCCTGGCTTAGCTTTCCTGATCGCTGCTCGAAGCGCGGCCGTCGCGACGTGCAGCGCCTTCGTTATCGCCCCAACCTCTTTATCAGTCTTATGTTGCCTCAAGAGCCGCACAGCGTTGGGCACGGCTCTCCCACGCCGACGCAGCCCCAGGCTGCTAAACATCGCCACGGTCGTCGTTCGCGGATCGTAGCCGACCTTGCCCTGCCGGGGCAGCTCCATTCTCACGGCCCGGGCAAGCTCCTCCTCCCTCATGACCACGCGAGTCCCCGGGCACTCTTTCTGGGCCTGTTCCTCGAATCTCCGGTCCGTGACGAGCACCCCGTCGCCGCCCGCGGCGATGAGTGCCGAGTCTTCTCCCGTAAAGCCTGACAGGTAATAGACTTCCGCCCTATCCGTCGTCAGATAGGATGATACGCCCCCGCGTGATAGCTTCCTAGCGAGCGCCAGCCTCCTCCCCCGCGCTATTTCATCTCCCTCGGCAGCGTCCAGTTGGCCTTCTCCCCGATAAACCGGTATTTCACCTCCCCTCCCTTCGTCAACTCTTCCGTAACCGCTCCTTGTTTCTTGGCTTGGTTCAAGGCTTCGAAGCCTTTCTCCAGCACCCCCTTGTGCGCCTTCTTGAGCGCTTCGCGGACCTCGGCGACCTCGCACACTCCGACCCACTTCTCCAACCTCGCCAGCTCCCGCATGTATTTTTTGATCTCCCGGCGCCTCTCCTGGTGCTCGGCGGGCGGTTTCTCTCCGACGGGTTCGACCGCTTCAGCTTCCTCTCCCAGCGGCGTCTTCTGGTCTGCATCGAACGGACTCGCCCCCGCCTCGATAAGCGAGAGATCCTTGTCGGAAAGCGACTCCCACAGGCTTTCGCCGAACTCCGCTGTGCCCGAGTCCTCATCCTTTCCCGGAAGGATTTCCCCGCAAAACCGGCACTTTTTCGCTCCCGCCCGGATCTTCTCCGCGCACGCGGGACAGACCCGGAACCCGGTTCCCGTTTCCTCCGCCTGAAGGGCCCCGTCCATGTCGGGCTGGGGTCCTGGGACATCAAGGCGACCCGAGCAGAAGGGACAACGGATCTTCCTGTTGGCAAGGTCATCCTTGACCTTGAACTGCTTGCTGCACGCCTTGCAGGTGATGTGGATAGACACTCCCCGCCCACGCTCCGAAAAAGAGACGTCATGAGCCCCGTTGGAGATAAGTCTAACCCGCACTCACCATCCCCGTCAAGTGCCGCCAGCCCAACTTCCGCAACTATCTACGTAAGAGCATGAGGGGTCGAAAGGGGTCGGGGGTGTACCAGGTCCTCAACCGTGTCGCCAGGGCGGTCTTCAAGGGGGGAAATCCGGAGCGTTGATTCCAAGAGGCTGGGGATCGAGGAAGTTGCGTCGGCAATGAGAGCGTGCTATCCTCAGCAAGGGGAAGGAGGCGGAGAAGCATGGATGACGGGGCTGGGAGGGTACGAGAGCGGCAACAAAGACTCCCCACCCCTTTTCTTGCCCTCGATGGGGAGCTGCTCAAGCAAGTCGCGCAGCACCTCGCCTCGAGATCAACACCCGCCTCCACCGAAGAACTTGCCAGACTGGCATCGCGATACGTCATGGAAACAAGCCACGGTGCACGTCCCTATTTTCCCGCTGAGTCCTACGACGTTGGTGATCGTATCGCCTTTGTGCTCACGACGGGCCAGTGGGCAATGGCGGAGGTGACGGCTGTTGACAGGGACCAGGACATACCTATAGGGAGAACCTCCGTGGACGGCGACTTCATCCATGTCAGGTTCGTTGACCGCAGTTGGCGGGATGTCTTCCCAGATTCCTACTCACCTCCCTGGCGTTTTGTCGCAAACGCCCCTAAGTATCAACAGGAGAAAGCAAGGCTTGTGTTGGCACCTTCTGGTCCCGAGATTCAGCACATGGAACGGCAGCTAGACAGGCAGCCTGAGATCGTCCGCGTGGGATCTGGCTGGACCGTGAGGAGCAAGATTCCGACGTTGTCATCTGACCAGAAGCGTGCCGTGTACGAAGTCATCGCCTGGGACCATCGACAGAAGGGGAAGGGGCTTGAAACGGGCGTAATCCTGCCTCATGTGCTGGAGAGGGCGGACGCAATCTATGACCGAACTTACTGGGAACCCGCGGTGCTGGCCGAGGTTGAGAATGACTGCCGATTCCTGCAAGAGGAGTCGGGACGTTGGTGTCTTGCCCCCCCGTCTCCTGAAGTCTCATTGCGTCTTACGGAGTCCATGCTTGAAGGAGGATGCTTGCGCATCACCGCTGGCGTACAGCATGTACTGGATTATTATCGCAAGAGTGAAGAGGTCACTTTCATAGTCTCAGGGAAGGACAAGCTGACCGCTACCGTGGACAAGGGCAAGAATTGCATTGCAGGAAAGGAGATTCTCGACTGGTACGTTGAGAACAAGCTGTCAGCGGGGGACACGATTGTCCTTGAAGCTCCTGACCCAGAGGGAACTGCCCTTCGCCTCCGACTGCCCGTTCGGGACGGCACAACGGTCCAGGAGCCACTCCCCCTTGGTCGCCAAACTGGGTGCTCCTCCCAGGCTTCAGACGTTGCCAAAGCCCCGCTTGTCGGGCAATCCTTCAGTTGCACGGCGCGGCGGGCGGAGATAGGCAAGGGACTGCTTCGCCTGCCAAAACGACTGGTGTCCTGTTTCCCACGGGCGCACCGAGTCACGGTACATCTGGCGGGCAACAAAGAAAGCAGTGTACTGCTTCTGGATCCGTTCAGGGGGCATCTCAAGGGCCTGGCTGAATGGTTCCAGCATAATGCTGTTGAGCATGGTGATAAGATAAGGTTCCAACTCATGAGCATTGAACCGCCCGAGATACGAATATGGACTGAGTGGGAGAAACACATCGGCTACCTGTTTCGCTGCCCAGCAGAGGACTTCAGGTGGGATACCTTCCCAATTCGCGATTGTCTCGTCAGGGTTCTTACGCCCGGCCAGGGGCCGATGCACTATCGAAGCCTGTATTCCCAAATATCTCGACACCGTCAGGTGGCCATTGGGTCGGTGATAGCCACGCTGTCCAAGTATCGTGGGGTTCTATTTGAGCATTCTGGTCGCGGGATGTGGGCTTTGCTCAGCAGCGTTGGCCGAAGTGATGACGGTCCGCCTCCCTCCACCCAAACGAGGCAAGATCTACCGCCCTCTAAGGTCAGCGAAGCTGTCTGGAGGCTCGTCGCCGAGATCGAGGAAGGCGACGTTGTGTACGGCTTGCTGAAAAGAGTCCATGACAGCCTGAGCTTCACCCAGATTTGCCAGAAGATCGCCGAGACAAGAGGGATTGATTGGCACGAATTACAGCACACGGGTTTCCTCAACGCCGAAGACGACAGGCTCAGGCGGCTGGACAATGGCCACTTCGGCCTCTCCGAATGGTTCCATGATCGCGTACCACTGCATATGCAGGGTGAATCCAGGGCTGATGGTCCAGTGAAGCAGGAACCAATCGCGCCGACCGGAGGCAGCTCGGTTCCCTCGCGGCGGTCCCCCACCTCCCGAGAAGGAGTGCTCCCGAGAATTTTGATAGTGGTCCATCGAATGGTACGATTTCTGGCACACTGGCTGCGGAGGGGACCACATGTCTGACAAGCAGCGCAGAGAATTCCAAATCTCACCGAAGTTCGGACCCAGCGGGACGCTCAGGATTTCAAAGGCGCTCTCCGAACAGTTTCCGGGGAAGACCTCCCTTCAGGGAAGAGCATGTACGCCGGACGGTCAGGAATTCCCCGTATTGCTAAACGTGCACAACCGGACATTGGACGGTCTGAAGGCCTGGCTGAGGTGTCTTCCGGAGGAGCAGGATTGCAGGTCGTTTTGTGTGTCCCTGGAAGCAGAGGACCCCCTCCAGCTCAGAATCGTGCCTTCGGATAAGCCGGTGCCCCCTGAAGGAGAGGATCGCGTCGATGCTCTGTCACGCCCCGAAGAGGGCCTTTTCATTGGCAGAGCCCTTGAAGACCGATTCAATGAACTCATTGCAACCAATGATCCTTTTGTGGTTCAGGAGTCCGACCTCCTGACCCACACTTTCATCTGTGGCGTAACCGGTGCCGGAAAGACCGTTATCGGTAAGGCAATGCTTGAAGAAGCCGCCTTGAAACGCATCCCCGTCATCGCGATAGACCTGAAAGGTGACATCTCATCGCTGGCACTCATGATGTCCGGCGATGACCCTGAGGAACTGATTCCGTGGGTGTCACCAGGACGGGATCAAGCCCCCGAGGAGGTGGCAGCCAGCGAAGCCGCAAAGCACCGCCACAACCTCGATAGATGTGGCATTTCGCCGGACTTCGTCGACAATGCAAGAAAGACTATTGGAGTCAACGTTTTCACCCCACGATCCAACGATGGCTTCCGGCTTTCGTTGTCTGCATTTCCGGAGCCGCCGGAAAACCTGCCTGAAATAAGAGAGGCAGATCCTGATGCCTATGATTCCCTCATCGACTTCCTGGCCCAGCAGTTTGTCTCTCGCCTCGCCGTCAACAAAGCGCTGGCGGAAAAGGCAAAAGGATATGTTTTCGAGATCATCAAGACCTGCTTCTCTCGGGATATTCCGATGCATGGCTACGACGGGGTCAAGAGAGTTCTTGAGGAGTTCAGGTCGCCCGCACTTGGGATTGACTTGATTGGGGACCTGGCGACCGAGGAGTACATAGCTGGGAAGGACAGGGAGAAACTCGCTAACGCTACGAATGCGCTGCTCACTGGAGCAGGAAGACGCATGTACGAGGGGTGGCCTATAAGCATTGACGCTCTCGTTAACCCATCTTTCGTAGGAGATCGCACACCCATCTCTGTCATCAACGTGGCACATCTCGATTTCAGCGATCAAGCCTATGTTGTGGGCTACATTGCATATCTCATATGTTTCTGGATGCGGCGGCTCACCGGCACCTACGATCCACGCTTGGTCTTCTACATCGATGAGATCGGCGGAGGCGGGGGCAAGGCCGCGTTCTTCCCCAGCGTGGCCAGTTCTCCCGCCAAACCTGCACTGAACCTGTTGCTGCGGCAAGGTCGCGCCCAAGGAGTCTGCTGCATTCTTGCGACGCAAAATCCAGGCGACATCGACTACAAAGGATTGAGCAACTGCGGAACCTGGATGGTTGGCTGTTTGAGAACCCGCCGTGACCGATCGAAGATAGAGCAGGGCGCGGCAGATGCGGAAATCGAATTCCATTCGGCGCAGAGGTATATCCCAGGTCTTGACGCTGGCCAATTCGTTGTGAAAACCCCATCCCAATCGTGGACCATTGTCCAAGAACGTTGGCTTATGAGTCTGCATCGGCCACTCGCGTCATCTGAACTCAAGAAACTCAAAGCCGAATACGAAACTGAGGCCAAGCTGCTGCTGGATAACGCGGAGTCCCTTCACGCCAAACGGTTGCCAAGTAACGCGATCAACCTGCTGCGGCAGGTCATCACGAATTACCCGTTCTCTGCCCTCGCTTCGCGAGCCTTCCTCCTTCTATCTCGCGTCCTGATTGACGATGGCAAGTTCAGCGAAGCCCGTGCTGAAATCCAGCAGCTCCTGAAGCGTTGGGTGAAAGACGAGGAGTTGGCCGAGGCGAGGTTCCTACTTGGCACCTGTCATGAGCGGGAAGGCAACTTCGGTGAGGCAGCGGGACTTTACGGGGAAGCTCAGGTCCTGATGGGCGACCCGGAGCTCAAGGAACAAAGCAGAGTTCACGCCGAGTACTGCGCGGCGAGGAGTGCATGGCCGACTTTGGGGCTGGGCCAGAAACTGATATGGTGGATTACTGGCCACAGGCCCGAGGAGGGAGAGCTTCTCCGTCTTCAAGTTCGGGACAACGAGTTGCTCGCGCGGGCCCACAAATCCGAACTTGAGAACATCGATTTCTTCCTGCCACCTATCGTCGACTACTCCCTGCTCGCAGAGGCAAGAGCATCCGAGGCAGCCTCAGTGGAGGCCGATGAGGCTGAGAAAGTCAAGACGCAGCACTGGGCGGAGGGACAGGCCACACGTATTGCCTCACTCTTGACTGCGGGCGACTTGCAGTCTGCGACAAGCGTGGCGGAGCGAATTGTACAGAGACTCTCCGCCCTGGGGCTTCCTGCCAGTGCTACGGTGCTCGGACCCATCAAACAGGTATCAGATGAAGCTGCAAAGCGCCAGGAGGGACTTAGGAGGACCGTCTCGCATCTCGAAGCGCGGCAGTTTGAGTTTGAGGTCGCCCGATTGCTGCAACGCATGGGCTACCAAGCCCACGCTACGAAGGCCACCGGAGACGGCGGTGTCGACGTGTTCGCCCGGAAGGATGACGAAAATATCGTTGTCCAATGCAAGAGGTGGGAGCGGAAACCCGTAGGCCGTGCGGTTGTGGACGAACTTGCTGGCACGGCGTCGCGTCATGGGGCAACTCATGCAATCCTTGTCACGACGTCCGACTTCTCCTCGGACGCTGAAGGGGCGGCTCGCCAGCACGGCATTGATCTATGGGATTTTCGCACCCTCTGCGGCTACTTCAAGCAATATGGGACATCCGCCCTGCAATGGTGAAATAGTGCAATCTCGCTGTGGTGTCGCGGAAGAAGAAGAGGGGTCTGGAAAAGAGGTCGGGAGTCGAACTTGACAGGTCGGTGAGCGTGAAGTGGAGCGGGCGCATGCCTCGACAGCATCCGATTGAGACGGGCGAGGGTGGCGTACCCCGTGCTGAACCTTGGTGTATGAGAGGAAGCAGTGCTCCTCCTGCTAGCGCGTCGGAGAAGCTATCGTATTACTACGACGGCCTGGGGAGCCTTACGAGGGAGATCAACCCCGATGGGAGCTACAAGGCCCATTTCTACGAAGGCCCCGGGCGGATGACGAGGCGAGAGAGGCGCGACGGGTCGAGCGCGCTTCTCTCGTAGCGGGGCGCGGAAAGCAATTGTTCCTGCTCCCGGCGTCGATAGAATGGGGCAGTCACGCCGTTCGGAGAGGAAGCCCATGAACGGCTCCCGCGCGTTCACGCTGATCGAACTGCCTGTAGTGAGGAAGGGTAGAGACGCCGCCTTTACCCTCATCGAACTCCTCTTCGGCCCTTCGACTGGGCTCAGGGTCTGCGTCAGGCTGGGGGCAGTGAGGAAGCGTAAAGGCGGCGCCTTTACGCTTATCGAACTGCTGGTCGTCATGGTGATCATAGCATTGCTCATCGGGCTTCTTCTTCCCGCGCTTGCCCGGGCGCGCGAGGAAGCGCGCAAGACCCAGTGCCGCAGCAACCTCCGACAGATCGGTCTGGCGCTGTCCATCTACGCCGTCGACAACCGAGGCTACTCCCCGTGCGTGTATGGCTACCGGGGCAAAGCGCCCGGGGCCAGCGGCTCCCACGCCCTTTACGGGCAGGTCGGCGACTTGGGCGCTCGAGGCTTCCTCCCCAACCCCGCGTATCCGGGTTATCCCCCGTCAAACTACTACGACGATTGCGTCAATGACCCGACGATGTCGTTCGCCTTCGAGGGGTGG
>JAZDKG010000188.1:0-10805 GCA_043803205.1 Planctomycetota bacterium | reverse complement strand
AAGGATTCTTGAGACAGACTCCCTTCTCGCTCTTGTTATCGGCTGTTTCTTTGCATCCTCTGAAGTCCCGACAAACGACCCGCACGTTCCGCAGACATAGCCAAAGGAGGAAGCGGGAAATCTCTAAAGGAAGCGCCATTAGATACAGAATGTAGAATAGAGAAAAAAGGGGAGACGAGAGAAGAAACGCAGAGGGAAGACGGGATCAGCTCACGAAGCGTTTGGAGATGACGCGGAGGAACTTCCAGCGAATCTGGGAGGCGAGGGGAGCGGCGCCGATACCGAACCTGGCGCTGCCGGTCGCGCCGATCAAGAGGCGCTCGGGGACGTTGTCGAGACGGACGTCCACGCGGTACCACGGGAGCAGGGCGCGGGGGCGCTCCGGGGACTGAGGGTCGAGGAGGACGGGGCCTCCGGCGCGGTTGGTGAGGGGCGCGGGGGGGGCGTTGGTGGTCGCGCGGGTGTAGATGCGCGTGACGGCGCCACTCAGGACCGTATCGGGCTCGCTGTGCAGTCGGACGCGCACGGGCGCCAGGGCGTTTTGCTCGACGTCCGAGACGGAGTCCTCGTCGAGCACGACCTGGAGCTCCAGCGTATCGAGGGCGGCCACGCGCAGGAGGGCGGAGCCGGTCTTCACATAGCTTCCCTTGAGGCGTTCGAGGTCGGGGGCGAAAACGCGACCGGCGAGGGGGGCAGTGACGCGCAGGGAGGCCTTGCGGTCCCGCAGAACCTCCAGCTCTTCGCGGAGGGTGCGCAAGCGGAAGGCTTCGGCCTGGGAGGCGGCGACGTTCCGGGTCTGGAGCATGACGAAACGAGCTTCGGAGACGGCGATCTCGCTTTGGACGCGCGCGAGGTCGTAGTCGAGCTGATCGTTGCGCAGGAGGAGAAGCGGGGCGCCTTCGGGGACGTCGGCGCCGTCGGAGACGAGGATGTCGCTCACGAAGCCGGACCAGCGGGGACGCACGACGACATCCTCGCGAGGCTGGAGGACGCAGGGGGCCGAGACGTGGCGGGGCAAGGGGACGAAACCGATGAGAACGACGAGGGCGGCCACGACGGGTAAGACGGTGAGGACGATGCGGGTGCGCGAGGCGTAGGTGTGCGGGGAAAAGAGGAGGTAGTGGAGGGCCTTTCCGGCGGGGATGACCAACCAGACGACGGCGGTAACGAGAGCGATAAGGACGCCGACAAAAAAGAGCTGGCCGGCGATGAACAGGATGATGCTGGCGACGATGAAGAAGCGGTAGATCCCGGCGAGGATGCCATAGGAGACAAGCCACGCGAGCTCCGAGCGCTCGTGGGGGGGCGGGTCCTTCTCCAGCCCGAGGAGATAGCGCTGCGCGAGATAGAGGATGTACTGGAAGGAGCGGATGCGGAGGTTGGGCATCTCGATGAGATCGGAGAGGATGTAGTAGCCATCGAAACGCAGGAGGGGGTTGGCGTTGAAGAGGACCGTGGAGACGCTGGCGATGAAGATGACGTTGAAGGCGCAGGAGCGCAAGGGACCGGGCTCGAGGACGAGCCAAAGGAAGAGGGCGAGGGAGGCGACAAAGATCTCGGACAGCATGCCGGCGCAGCCGACGAGGACCTTGGTCCACTTGCGGGGGAAGGCCCAGACGGGGGTGACGTCCACGTAGAGGCAGGGGGTGAAGACGAGGAAGAGGATGCCCATGCGGTGGACTTCGGAGCCGAAGGACTTGGCGGCGTAGGCATGTCCGAACTCATGGAAGAGCTTGATGAAGATGAAGGACGCCCAGAGGAGGGGGAGGTTCGGGACGGCCAGCACGGAGTTTACGGGCTGGCGCAGCTCCTCGAAATGCAGGACGAAGAGGACGCCGGCGACGCCGACGACGGCGAGCCACAGCAGGAAGACGGGGACGGTGTAGATCCACCGGACGAAGCGGACGGTGCGATTGAGAAAACGATCCGGGTCGACGAGGGGGACCTGGAGGAAGAGGAAGTTGGAGGCTGTGTTGAGCCAGCGGGCCTTTCGCTTCTCGCGGACGCGATCGAGGAAGTGCTTGTCGGTCGCCTCGGCGACGAGGAGGTTGGAGGAGCGGAGGGAGAAGACGAAGTTGGCGAGCTCGTTCATGCCGGGCGCGTCATCGCCCCACTCGGCCTTGATCTCGGCGTGGAGGTCGGCGAGGGTCCTTTGGCCGTCGAATTTCCGGATGATGCGGAACTCGTTTTCGCCGACGCGGAAGTACTGGAGGGAGACGGGATCCTGAAGGATGTAGAAGGGGCGACCGCGGAAGGTCTGGGGGACAATCGCGACGTCGGAGCGCAGGGCGGGGCGAAAGCTGCGCAGGAGGGGATGCTGCTCCTCGAACTCGATCTCGCGGAGGAGGCGTTTTCGGGGCGGTTTGGGGCGTGGCGGGCGAGCCATGGGGCGACCGTTCACCAGAGGCGCATGCGAATCCAGTTCACAAGGCGGCGGGACCAAACCCAGGCGACGACGCCGCGACCGGCGTCGATCTTGGCGACGCCTTCCATGCCGGGGCGCAGCCACCTGTCGCCGCCGTTCTCGACATCCGCCTCAACGACAAAGACATTGCGGTTCTGGCGGACCTCGGAGCCGGGGCGAAGCTTGAGCACAGTGGTTTCGACGCGCAGGTCGGGGCGGGCCTTCGTGGTGAAGGCGATGCGCTGGTCGGGTTTGACGAACGCCGCGTCGCCCTCGTCGAGCTCGACGAGGAGGGTCATACGCTCGAGGGGGGCGACCTCGAGGAGGGCATCGCCGGTCTTGACGGGGCTGCCGATGAGCTGGCGGAGATCGCCGCTCAGGACGATGCCTTCGGATTCGGCGCGGATGGTGGCCTCGCGGAGGCGTTTCTCAAGGAGCGCGATGCGGGCCAGCAGCCCTTCGCGCTTGGCGGAGGAAACGCCGAAGTCGGCGCGCTTCTCCTGGGTGAGATAGATGTCGATCTCCTTCTCCGTGCGGACGAGCTCGCTCCTGGCTTCGCGCAGGGCGAGATCGATCTCCTCGCGGTCGAGATCGACGAGGGGGTCACCGGCGGCGACGGTGTCGCCCGGGACCACGTGGGTCTCCATGAGGACGGAGTCGAAGGGGGCGCAGTAGGTCCGGCGGACGGAGGGCTCGAGGACGCAGCGGCCGCCCACGCGGAGGGTGATCCGGAAGAAGGCGAGGAAGAGAACAGCCGCGGCGATGAGGACGACGGCGGCGCGCCTGCCGGGATGGAGCTCGCCGAGGAGCCAGACGACGGCGGCGCGGGAGGCGTCGAGGAAACGCTGCCAAAGGTTGCGGGTGGCCTTGTTGGCAAGGGCGAGGACGGGCCCAAGCTGTCCAGAGGCGATCTGGATCAGAGTCCTCTGGTCTTCGGTCAAGGGCTTGTCGGGATCGGTCTCAAAGGTCCAGAGGGCGACGACGGATTCGGAAGCGCGCAGGGGAACCGTGAAGACGCCCGCGCCCGGGGGGTCCTTCTCGATCAGGGCCAGGTGGGCCGGGAAGCCGTGATCCGGGGGGGAGCCGTCGGTCGGGGACACGAGGGCCACGGGCTGCGCCTCGACGAGGGCTTCCTCCTGCGCGGAGCGCAGGGAGCGCACGAGGGCGCTGCGCTTGTCGAAGACGTCCTGCTCGGAGATGGCGGCCACGGCGACTTTGCCCCGGCGGTTCAAGCCGACGGTTACGCGTTTCACGTTGAAGAGGGCGCGGGCCTTGTTGGCGAGGACCTGCGCGATGGTGGCGGGCTCGTCGAAGGCGAGGGCGGCCGCGGCGAGATCCCACGCGCGGGAGAGATCTTCGTAGCGGGTCTTGAAGGCGCCCCCGGCGCGATTGGCGACGAAGAGGGCGCCATAGCCGGCGATGACCTGCGCTCCGGCGGCGGGGCGCCCCGACCAGAGGGCGTCGGTTTCGCGCACGACGAGGGTAAGGACGGCGAGGGGGGCGGCGTGACCGGCGACGGGGATGCCGACGGCGACGTAGCGGGAGCCGCTCAGGAGGCGGTCGGCGGGCTCGCCGATGGCCTGGACCTCATAGGCGCCGTCAGCGAGGACCTTGGCGGCGAGATTGCGCAGGGGGACGCGCCAGACCTGAACGGCAGGAGGCCCGACGGCCTCGGCGATCTCGGAGAGGAGGGCGACTTCACCGGCGGCCTGACCCTGAACCCAGGCGGCGCCATAGAGCGCGGCGAGGTAGTCCGTCTCGAGCTCCAGGAGGTCCCGCAGGAAGGCATCGAAGGGGACCTTCTCGGAGGCTAGACGCTCGAGGCGATGGGGCAGTCCGACGAAGGTCTCGTGGCCTGGAACACCCATGTCATGGCGGCGGGTTTCCATGCGGGCAGGATCCTATTGGAAGCTCGGACGCAGATGCGGAGAACGCAGAAGGAGAGTCTAACGCGAGGGCGCAAGGGCGTAGAGAATACAAAGAAGCCGAAGAGGGGCCAAGGGCCCGTCAGCCGGCGGAAGGATCGGTTCCGGGGGAAGGTTTGCGCCGGGCGTCGACTTCGATCACGCCGTGCTCCGCCTCGAATCTCTGAATGACGTTGGAGAGGGTGATGGCCAGCCTCTTGGCGGAGACGTAGCCAAGGACGACACGGTTGGAGATGTCCACCCGCAGCTCGCGCTCCTTGGAGGGCGGGAGCAGGTTGATGCCGAAGCTGAGGACGACCTCTTCGGGGGTGGTGCTGACGAGGAAGAAGTTGGCATAGCTGGTCTGTGCGCCGGTGTCGCGGATCTGGAGGCGGGCCTGCTGGGACTGGGAATCGGGTTCGCCGGCGCCGGCGGGTTCAAAACGCTTGTCTACCATGGGACATCTCCATTTCTAGGGTTTCGGGGAGGTATCGGCAGTCAGGAAGACGATGGTGCCGCGCACGCCCGCGGGGACGGTGCGGGCGCGGTTGTCGATTCTGGCCTTTACTCGATAGGTGCCGCTGGCGGCGTCGGCGACGGAGTCGACGAGGAAGACGGTGCAGGGGACGCGCAGGTCCGGGAGTCCCTCGGCGGAGAAGCAGGCGGTCGCGCCGACGGCGATCGCGCCACGGGTGTCGAGGGGCGCGAACATGACGACGTCCAGCGTATCCACGTTGACGAACTTGCCGAGAGGGGCGTGTTCTTCGACGGCCTCGCCTTCGTGCTTCTCGATGAGGAGGATCTCGCCGTCGAAGGGGGCGCAGACGGTCATCTCGTCGAGGAGGACCTGCGCACGCTCGACCTGGAGCTCGTAGACGCGCTTCTGGTCCTCGACGTTCTCCTGCTGAAGCTCGGCGAGGCGCATCTGGAGGAAGGCCTTGTCGACGTCGCTTTCGGAAACGGAGCCGCCCTTGTCCACAAGGTCTTTGAGGCGCTCGTATTCTTTGCGGGCCTGTTCGAGGCTGGCACCGGCGGCCTTGATCTGGGCCTCGACGACGAGGAGGCGGGCGCGACCGATCTCGAGGTCGGCGCGCTCGAGGTCGCTCTTGAGGGCGACGATGGGCTCGCCCTTGACGACGCGGGCGCCCTCCTCGAAGAAGACTTTCGCGATGACGCCGCCGTGCGCTGAGGCGAGCTCGATCTCCTGGGAGGGCGCGGTGAAGGCGCTCAACGCGGTCTCCTGGGCGGGGGCAAGCGGCACGGCCAACGCCATAAGCGCGCAGGAAAGGGGGAGCCACACGACGTACGGGCGCAGGGCCATAAGCACCATCGACTTACACCGAAGCAAGGGCACACGGCCCCTATCGGCGACACATCAGTTTACCAGAATTGTGAAGTATCTCAAGGGGGATTTCGGGCCAGGGGCCTCAGAACGGCGTCGGCGCCACCCCAGGCGGAGCAGATGGGGCGAACTCGGAGACCCACGGATTGTAGGGACCGCACAAGAACGATGCGGCGCCGGCAGTGATTTTCCTCCGCGACACCCTGCCGGCGCCGACCGCATTCAGCATCACAGGACGGGCAGATACTTGTCGATCTCGTACTGGCTCACGTGGGTGCGGTACTTATCCCATTCGATCTTCTTGTTGTCGATGAACTTGCGGAAGATGTGGTCGCCCAGGGCTTCGCGGACGAGGGCGCTCTTTTCGGTCTCGGCGATGGCTTCGGCGAGGCTTCCGGGCAGATCCTCGATGCCGTGCTTCCTGCGGGCGCTCTCATCCATCTCGAAGATGTCCTCCTCGATGGGGTCAGGGAGCTCATATCCCTTCTCGACGCCCTTGAGGCCGGCGGCGAGCATGACCGCGAAGGCGAGGTAGGGGTTGCAGGCGGGATCGGGGCAACGGAACTCCGCGCGGGTCGCTTGAGCCTTGTTGGGCTTGTACATGGGGACGCGCACGAGGGTGGAGCGGTTGCGACGCGCCCAGGAGATGTAGACGGGGGCCTCATAGCCCGGCACGAGGCGCTTGTAGGAGTTCACCCACTGGGCCACGATGGAAGAGATCTCGCGGGCGTGCTTGAGGAGTCCCGCGATATAGCCCTTTCCCACCTTGGAGAGGTGGTACTTATCCTTGGGATCCCAGAAGGCGTTCTTGCCGCCCTTGAAGAGGGACTGATGGGTGTGCATGCCGCTGCCGTTTTGGCCGAAGAGGGGCTTGGGCATGAAGGTGGCGTAGACGCCGTGCTTGAGGGCGACCTCCTTGGCGACGAGACGATAGGTCATGGCATTGTCGGCCATTTGAAGGGCGTCCGCATAGCGCAAGTCGATCTCGTGCTGACTGGGAGCGACCTCGTGATGGCTGTATTCGACCTTGATGCCCATCTTCTCAAGGGTGAGGACGGTCTCCCGCCGGAGGTCGCTAGCGGCGTCGAGGGGGGTGAGGTCGAAGTAGCCGCCGGCATCGAGGGTCGCGGGGGCGGAGGAGTCCTTGAAGTAGAAGTATTCGAGCTCGGGCCCGACGTAGAAGGTGTAGCCGAGCTTGGCGGCCTTGGCGAGGACGCGCTTGAGGGCGTAGCGGGGATCGCCGTCATAGGGGCTGCCGTCCGGGTTGAGGATATCGCAGAACATGCGCGCGACACCGGCGCCCTCGTCGGGTCGCCAAGGAAGGATCACGAAGGTGCTCGGGTCGGGGAGCGCGACCATGTCGCTTTCGTGGATGCGGGCGTAGCCTTCGATGGAGGAGCCGTCGAAACCCATGCCCTCGTCGAGGGCGCCCTTGAGCTCGTCGACGGTGATGGCGAAGCTCTTCAGGACTCCCAGGACATCCGTGAACCAGCAACGGATGAAACGGATTTTCTTGTCGGAGACGGTCTTGAGGACGGCTTCCTTGGTCATCTTCGCCATGGGTACCTTCCCTTTCCCAGAGAGTTATCGATGGTGATATCCACCGCCCCCAGGCACGAACACATTCATCCCCGCGGAGGCGCATGTCTAAAGCAGCAACTCACGTGCCAAAAAGGGACGCTACCGTATCCTCTTGTCTAGCCGAGAGATAAAGCTCCCATGGGTGGTGAGACAGGTTGCGGGCGCCCACATTCTTGTAGGCTTGGGCGCCAACAAGCGACATCTGCGTAGCTATTCCTGACGACGACGAACCCGAGGGCGGGTCAGACGGCGGAGCGGAAGCGCGACGGGTCGATGCGGTGCTTGGCGACACGGAGTCCCATGATTCGCTCGGTGAGGCCAAGGGCGCGCGCGGCTTTCGCCTTATTTCCGCGAGCGGATTTGAGCGCGTCCAAGATCAGCTCCCGCTCAAGCTTGTCGAGGGCCTCCTCCAGCTCCCCGGTGTGCGTTGTGCCGCTGGCTTCGGCGGTCTGGAGGGTCGGCGGCAGATGATGACCATGGATCACGTCATCGTCGCTGAGCACGACCGCACGCTCGATGACGTTCTCGAGTTCGCGGACGTTGCCCGGCCAGTGGTAGCTCATGAGCATGTCGATCGCGGGGGTCGAAATGCGCCGAACGTTCTTGACGTTCGCCTTGCTGTACTTTTCGACGAAGTAGTCGGCCAGCAGAGGGACGTCCGTAATCCGCTCGCGCAATGGCGGGATGTGGATCGGGAAGACGTTGAGGCGATAGTAGAGGTCGGGGCGGAAGGTTCCGTCCTCCATCAGGTCCTCGAGGCTGCGGTTGGTGGCGGTGATCACGCGCACGTCGACGGAGATACTGGAGGTTCCGCCGACCCGCTCGAACTCGCGCTCCTGGATGACCCTCAGGAGGCGGATTTGGGTGGCCGGGGAGAGATCGCCGATCTCGTCGAGGAAGATGGACCCGCGATCTGCGAGCTCGAAGCGGCCCTTGCGCTGGGAGACGGCGCCCGTGAAGGCGCCCCTCTCGTGGCCGAAGAGCTCGCTTTCGAGGATGGACTCGGGGAGCGCGGCGCAATTGACTTTGACGAAAGGCTTGTCGCTGCGGCGGGAGTTGTAGTGGATGGCCTGCGCGACGAGTTCTTTGCCGACACCGCTTTCGCCCCGGACGAGGACGGTGGCATCGGACTTCGAGACCTGGGCGATGAGGTCGTAGACCTGCTGCATGCGACGCGAGTTGCCGATGATGTTGCCGGGCCGGAAGCGCTCGCTGAGGGCCTGGCGAAGGCGGATGTTTTCTTCGCGCAGGCGATCCTCCTCCTCCCGCATCGCGCGGCGGAGCTTGACGGCCTGGGCGATCATCGAGGCGACGATCGAGAGGAGGCGGACGTCCTCGTCGTTGGACACCGCCTCATCCAAGAGGCGATCGGCGCTCAGGGTACCGATGACCTCATTGCCGAGCTTGATGGGGACGCAGATGAAGGAGATGCTCCTTTTGCTGAGACGCTTGCGAGCGCCCGTGCGGTCCAGGAAGAGGGGTTCGTCGGAGATGCGGGGGACGACGGCGGGGCGACCGGTGCGGACGACCTCGCCGGTGACACCTTCGCCGAACTTGTATTTTCCGCGGCTGCGCTCGGCGGGGGAAAGGCCGTAGGCCTCCTCGATGGATATCTCGCCCGTCTCACGGTTGAGGAGGGTGATGGTGCCGCGGAGCATGTTCATCCTCTTGGCCATCAGCTCGAGGACAGGCCCGAAGACGTTACGCAGGTCGAGGGACTTGTCGAGGGTCTGACTGACCTCGAAGAGGAGGGAGAGCTCCTTGACTCCCCTT
Source organism: Planctomycetota bacterium (assembly GCA_043803205.1). Taxonomy (GTDB): domain Bacteria; phylum Planctomycetota; class DG-23; order JAZDKG01; family JAZDKG01; genus JAZDKG01. The sequence continues at coordinate 1,801 of JAZDKG010000188.1, read as the reverse complement.
GCGGCGTCCTCCTGGTTTTCGTGCGGAGACATGGTCAGGCTCCGACGGGCTACGCGGCGGTATGGCGATACACTGCTATCGACGCAATTGTAGGAGGCAGGGAGGGGAAAGGCAAGATGTCAGCAAAGCCGCTCTTGCGGAAGGATGCCGATGGAGCGCTGCGGCGTCATTCGTGGCGAAGGGCCTCGATGGGGTCCATGTCGGCGGCGCGTCTAGCGGGGTAGATGCCGAAGACGATGCCGATGAATACGGAGATGCCAAAGGCGAGGAGAAGAGCGGTGAGACGGACGATGGTCATCATGTGAGCGAAGTGCTGAATGGCCAATGGGAGGAGGACGCCGAGGATGACGCCGAGGATTCCGCCGCCGCCCGAGAGGACGATGGTTTCGGCAAGGAATTGAGACATGATATCGCGTTTCCGAGCGCCGAGGGCACGGCGGATTCCGATCTCACGGGTCCGCTCGGTGACGGTGGCGAGCATGATGTTCATGATGCCGATGCCGCCGACGAGGAGGGAGATGGCGGCGATGGAGCCGAGAACGACGTCGAAGATGCGCTTGGACTGCTCGGCTTGGCGGAGGAGGTCGAGGGGGACGATCATCTCCCAATCCTGGCTCTTGTGGAAGGGGGCGATGGTATCCCGAATGACCTCGGCGGCATCCATGACGAGATCTTTGTCCTCCAGTTGGACGATGATTTCGTGGAGCTCGATGCGTTCCATTTCGAAGGACCCGGCAGATCGACGGATGAGGATCTCGCCGAAGAACTTGACGGCGGTGGTGAGAGGGATGAAGAGGACGGGGTCGTCCGCGGCGGCGGCGCCGCTCAAGGCGGGAGCGAGGGTGCCGACGATGCGATAACGGTCGGAGCCGATTTTGATAGTCCGGCCGACGCAATCGACGCCGGGGAAGAGGCTGTAGACGAGCTGGCTGCCGAGCACGGCGACATTGGCGACGCGCTCGTTGTCGAGGGCGGTGAGGAAGCGGCCGCGAGCGACGCCGATGGAGGAGACATCGGTATAGTCCGGCGTGGTGCCGACGATGCGGGCCTGGATCTTCCGATCGAGGTGGTAGACGTCCTGGCGTATCTGTCGGGAGGAGACGACACGGCGAACGCCCGGAAGGGTGTCGGCGATACGGCGGGCGTCGACGTACCGGAGGCCGTAGTCGAGCAACCGGCTGGCCGTCCCGGCTTTCTCGCTTTCCGGGGGCTTGACGCTCCGGAGGATGACGTTGGTGGAGCCCTGTCGCTTGATCTGCTCCTGGGCCTCCCAGGAGGCGCCCTCGCCGATGGCGAGCATGGCGATCACGGAGCAGACGCCAAAGACGATCCCGAGGACGGTGAGGGCGGAGCGCATCTTATGGAGGAGGATGTTCTTGACGGCGAGCTTCAGGGAGCGGAGGAAGCGGGATAACATAAGGAAGTCCTACGTAACGCTGGCGACGCGGCCGTCGCTCATACGGACGCGGCGACGGGCATGGCCTGCGACCTTTTCGTCATGTGTGACCATGAGGATGGTCTTACCCTCGCGGTTGAGGGAGATGAGGAGGCGGAGGATCTCTTCGCCGGTGGAGGAGTCGAGGTTGCCGGTGGGCTCGTCGGCGAGGATGATGAGGGGGTCGCTGACGAGGGCGCGGGCGACGGCGACTCGCTGCTGCTGTCCGCCCGACAGCTCAGTGGGGCGATGGTGGATGCGGTCGGAGAGGCCGACGAGCTGGGCGAGCTCGCTAGCGCGGCGGTGGCTCTTGGAGGCGTGCCAGCCCTGGTAGTAGAGGGGGATCTCGATGTTCTCGATGACGGA